>CAWVVE010000062.1:0-8091 GCA_963933075.1 uncultured Verrucomicrobiaceae bacterium
TTTATGATCATTCCGTCACCTGCCATGGTAGTACATGAGGCGACAGGGTTGTTAATTCCCTCGACCTCAACCACGCATAGGCGACAGGCACCGAATGACTCCAGGCGCTCGTCGTAGCAAAGGGTGGGTACTTGGCGCCGGCATCGCTCGGCGACTTGGTAGATTGTTTCGCCTTTGCGGAACTCAACCACTTCATCGTCAATGGTAACACTGCCGACAACAGAGGCGGAGGATTTGTCCTTAAGGGCAATCATTGATTCAGGGGGAGTGGTTTTCCAGAGAAGCAGGATCTCAGAGGCCGAGATGCTTGCTGACTGCGGTGCCTAGGGCAGCCCCTCGAAGGTTGGTTTCGACAATTTTGCCATCCTTTCCAATCAGGAAGGTGGCAGGAATGGAGGTGACGCCATATTTTTTTGCGATGGCGTTGTTCCACCCCTGACCGTCAAAGGCCTGAGGCCACGGCATTTTCTTATCCTTGATAAAGTTTTCCAGCTCATCCTTGGCGGATGCATTGTCGAGGGAAATTCCGACAATCTCAAAACCCTTGTCATGGTAATCAGCGAAGGCTTTCTGGACATTTGGCAACTCGGCGATGCACGGGCCACACCAGGTTGCCCAGAAATCAACCAGCACAACTTTTCCCTTTAGCTTGGCCAGATCAAACTTTTTCCCCTGTAGGCTGGTAAAGCTTAGGGACATGATGTCACCGATGCCCGGCTTGTTAAATTCACTGCCCAGGCTATCGAGGAATTTTGTAAATCGATCCGCTTGCGGATGTTCCTTGATGTCATTGCGCGCCCTTTCAAGGGTTTCTTTAGCTTTTGTTTTGGTGTCGCTTTCCATGTGCAGCGCAAAGAGTTCCTGGAAAACAGGAAAGAATTCGGGGGGATCCAGATCCGCTCCTTTCGCCAGCCCCTGATACTTTTGCTCGAGAAGTTCCGCCTGACGCTCGCTCATTCCCAGGCGCGAGTAGGATTCAATGAGGAAATCAACAGCCTCCGCTGAGTCTTTCGCTTCCGGATTCTTCTCCATGTAAGTTTCAATCGCATCGGCGGCTTGCCTAATGTGTTTGTCGATGAGTTCGGCGGCGGTTTGCGCAAAAGTTGGTATTTGTAGTGCCAGCAGGACGAATGCGGTTGCCGAGAGTTTTCGGTTTCTCATGATTTTTCAGGGATGCGGCTTAGATGGCCGGTTCAGTTAGTCTTTTTGAGGTGAGCTTCGATGGCTTCAGGGAAATAGCGCTGCAGGCTCTCGGTGACATGTGGCGCCGCCATTCCGAGTCCACAGGCGCTGGTGGCCTTCATTACCGCGCCAATATCATCTATTTCTTCTTTCCAGTTTTCAAGGCTGAGTTGTTTATCATTGGTATTCAAGCGCTCAGTGAGCCGTTGCGTGCCGATTCTGCAGGGGAAACACTTGCCGCATGACTCGTGCGCGAAAAATTCCATGGCATCGTGAGCAGCCAATACCATATCACGACTGTCATCAAACACGATAATGCCACCGGCGCCAAGGAAAGAACCCTTACTGCGGATACAAGCCTCATCAAGGGTGACATTGAGGTCATCTGCCGCGAGAAAACCACCACTGAGGCCAGCCATGGTAACTGCCTGAATGGTGCGTCCCTCATGGGGACCTCCCGCCCATTCATGGAGCAGTGTCTGAAGGGAAAAGCCGAAAGGGACTTCGTAATTACCGGGTTTTTGGATGTCCCCGGACAGTGAAATTACCTTGGTCCCGGCATGCTCACCGAGCCCTAGGGATCGATACCAGTCAGCTCCCTTGCGGACAATATTTGCCACTGAAGCCAGTGTCTCAACATTGTTAACAACGGTCGGGAGGTTTTCGAAACCATGGGTAACAGGAAACGGCGGTTTATTGCGGGGGAAGGGGTGCTTACCCTCCAGGCTGTTGAGTAAAGAGCCTTCTTCACCACATATGTATGCCCCGGCACCCCGGCGGATTTGCAGGTTAAAGTCAAAGTTCTCTTTGCCAAGAATCTGCCTGCCCAATAAACCGGCATTGAGTGATTCATCTATTGCCCGCTGCAGGATGACTTCTGTTTCAGGATATTCATAGCGAAGGTAAATAAACCCGCGTGAGGCACCGGTTGCATATGCGGCCAGGGTCATGCCTTCAATTAGCGCGTGGGGATCATGATCCATGATTGCCCTGTCCTTGAAGCATCCAGGTTCTCCTTCATCAGCATTGCAGATAATCGATTTCGGGGAACCGGCCGCCTCGTTGACGGCTTTCCACTTGATCCCGGTTGGGAAACCGGCTCCGCCCCTGCCTGCAAGCTTGGAATCGATCACGATAGCAATCAGTTCCTCTTTGGATAACGTGATTGCCTTTTCCAGTGCAAGATATCCCCCTGAGTAACGGTAGCCTTCAAGTTGTGAGCGCCCTTCCCTGCGAATATGACGAAATACGCACTCTTCTAAATTTCCGGGATTTTCGGCGGGTAGCGGAGTGGACCGGTTTGCCAGTGAGGCGGCATCTTTACCGACGTAGACCTTATCCCCGCGGATAACCGGTATCATGTCGTCACAGCGCCCGGCGCAGGGCATTGCGGTTGCTCCTTCGTCTTTAAGTGATTCCAGCAACTCCTTCCCCCCGTTAAGGCAGCAAACGTTTCCTGTGCAAACACGGGGAGCATTCTTCCCGGGAAGATCGCGGGAGAAGTGGTGATAAAAAGTGACGGTGGCAAATAATTCAGCGACCGGGATTCTCAGAGCGGTTGCAATGGACTTGATGGCGGCTTCAGAGATATGCGCATCGCGATCATGGAAATCCTGAAGTATAGGCAGGAGATGGGCGTCCTCACCTTTCCAGCGTTCGAAAATTTCCTGATCAGTCACTTTGACCTTAATCTAGGCGGGAATCCCTTCAATTCCCAGTGGGAATCTGTGCCCTTATTAAATCAGTTGGAGGGGCGAACCGGGGGTCAACTCAATTTCTTTTCAGTAACGCGAGTGGACGGCGGATGATCCGGGAGATAATCTTGTTTTTTTCCTGTGGGGCAACCGAAGAAGCAATCGGCGAAGGGTTTTTCTTTTGTGCCGGTGCCTGCTGGTAAGGAATCGCCGGTTCGCTTACCGGTTGAGGGTCACTTACCGGAAGCGATGATGTAATAAGGCGCCCCTGACTATCGAAGCGCCGTATCGAGGCATTTTTCTTGAGGCGTGCAATCCAGCGTTCGTGAACTGTTTTGCGAAGATCAAGCAGGGCGAGTTTCTCGCATGTATCACGCACCTCTGCAGTGGCGAGGGATTTCTGCTTACCAAGTTTTTTTGTTTCGACTTTCAATAGATAAAAGGCGTAAGGGCCCTCGATAACATCACTCAATTTTTCAATATCAAGTTGGAACGCCGCTGTTTTCAGGTCGCGGCGAAGCTCTATGCTGTCTTCCCCTATGCTGCCTCGATCGCCTCCCTTATCGGCCACGCTGTCCTTGGAATAGGTTTTAGCCATTTGCTCAAAGTCTTCTCCCTTTATAATCTGCTT
Source organism: uncultured Verrucomicrobiaceae bacterium (assembly GCA_963933075.1). Classification (GTDB taxonomy): domain Bacteria; phylum Verrucomicrobiota; class Verrucomicrobiia; order Verrucomicrobiales; family DEV007; genus CACIUL01. The sequence goes on from CAWVVE010000062.1 coordinate 3,508, forward strand.
ACGGATCTCGGTAATGTGCTTGAGCTGGTGTTTGGTAGTGACTTTTGTATCCTCGCTGACTTTCGGGATCATCAGTGTGCGCAGGCGGACAAAGCTTTCTTCGCGAAACTGGTTGTTGTATTTCTTGTATGCCTCCTCGATTTGCTTTGGGGTGACGACCTGTATGCCACGGCTTTGGCGGGAACGCATTAATTCCACGGTAAGTATCTTTGCCCTCAAATCCTTGAATCGCTTAAGGGTCATTCCTGTTTTTTTCAACTCTTCCAGAAACTTGTCACGATCACCGCCGAAGCGTTCTCTGCTGATGATCTTGTTTACATCCTGGGTAACAAGTTCATCTTTGATTTTACCGCCAATTTTTGTAAATTCAGTCAGGATAAGTTCGCGTTCGATCAGGCTGTTGAGTGCGTTTTCCTTGAGAGTTGCCAGTTGTTGTTTTCTTTTATCCTCCTCAGAGACAGTGAGCATGATCATTTGCTCGGTGTGCTTGATGGCTTCCTGAACCTCTGAGAGGGTGATCACGTTGCCATTCACCACTGCGGCCAAGGCATTGAAATCACGTGGAACTGCATGAGCGCAGAGGGTGAGCATTCCTGTTAGCAGGCTTGTTAGTGGAAGATAGCGGAACATCATTGATCACATGGGTTGACGGTGCATTAAATGATGGCACGGGAGGAGGCACTCCTCAATTAGTTAAAACTTCTCAACTAAAATGAGCGCGTTTTTCAAGCGTTCTTCGACTTTTTTGCCCTTTAGTCTAGGGAATTTCCCCTTAATGAGCACATATTGGCCGTTTCGAGTCAGCATCAGTTTGTCGCCGGAGATTTCAACTGACTGGATGCCCGATCCAGATGCCGCCAGTTTTAGCTCAGTGCACCGTAACAGGTAATTGGCGGCAGGAGGGGATGGACCAAAGCGATCGCGCCATTGCCTGATGAGGACCTTAAGATCCTTAATGTTCTCCAGTTCAGAAAGTTGCCGATAGGCATTGATACGAAGGGCGGCTTCAGGGAGGAAGGAAGCGGGCAGGAAAGCCGGCAGGTTTTCTTCCGGGGCTTTGAGATATGCGGCTTCATTGGTGCAGATGAAATCGATCTGCAGGGAACACTCGGCGCGATTGATCGCGATATTTCCCTTGAGCTTTGAGACAGATTGCCTGAGGAGCTTGCAATAAAGATCGAAGCCGACGGCGGCAATATGTCCGGATTGCTGGGTTCCCAGCATATTTCCGGCTCCCCGGATTTCCAGGTCCCTCATTGCTATTTTAAAACCCGAGCCAAGATCAGTGTAATTTCTTATGGCATTGATGCGTTTTCTTGCATCCGCTGTTGCGAGGATGTCAGGGGGTAACATGAGCAGGGCATATGCCTTGTGACCCGCACGTCCGACCCGCCCCCGCAACTGGTACAGGTCAGCGAGACCGAACCTGTCAGCACGGTCTATAATGATCGTATTGGCGTTCGGGATGTCGATGCCGCTTTCGATGATTGTTGTGCATACCAGCACATCAATTTTTCCGGCAATAAAGCTCTGCATGACTTCCTCCAGCATGCTTTCCTCCATTTGTCCGTGCCCTATTTCGACACGAATACCGGGAATTAGCTTTACCAGTTTTTGCTTTACATTTTCAATGCTCTTGACGCGATTATGCAGGAAGAAAACCTGTCCGTTGCGCTTTATTTCGCGATTGACCGCCGATTGGATCATTTCCTCGCTGTATTGGCATATGACTGTTTCTACGGGAACACGCCCGGAAGGAGCAGTGTCAATGGTTGACATGTCTTTGACTCCCATCAGGGAGAGGTAGAGAGTCCTGGGAATTGGCGTGGCCGAGAGTGTCAATACATCGACAAGCCGGAAAATCTCCTTGAAACGTTCCTTGTGTTTAACTCCAAAGCGCTGTTCTTCATCAACAATGGCAAGGCCAAGGTTATGAAAGATGACGTCCTTGGAAATGAGGCGATGGGTACCCACCACGATATCCGTTTCACCGCACAGGGCACGGGAGAGGGTCTTCTTTTGCTGTGTGGGCCCACGGAAGCGTGACAGTAAGTCAACCTCAACGGGATATTCGGAGAACCTTTCACGCAGCGTATCAAAATGTTGCTGGGCAAGCACCGTTGTTGGGCAAAGGAAAGCAACCTGTTTCCCACCCATTACAGCCTTGAAAGCTGCGCGTATGGCCACTTCTGTCTTGCCGAACCCGACATCCCCACAGATTAACCGGTCCATGGGACGGGTGGACTCCATGTCGTTCTTGGTTTTCTCTATTGCGAGTATTTGATCCGTTGTTTCACGATAGATGAAGCTGTTTTCAAACTCGGTTTGCCATTTGGTGTCAGGCGGGTGGCAATAGCTTTTGGCGGTTTCACGGTCAGCATGGGTTCTGAGCAGATCGGCAGCGTAGTCGAGGATCGATCTTTCGGCTTTTTCTCGACATCGTGCCCACCTTCCACCTCCGAGTTTGTCCAGTCGTGGAGCTTTGTTGCCGGATCCCACATACCTGGAAACAAGGTGTGCCTGATCAAGGGGCACATACAGTTTCGCTTGATCAGAATATTCAATGACAATGGCCTCTTCTTCCGCGCCATCCCGCATGTCTATCTTGAGTAATCCCCGATAGATGCCAATACCGTGATCTATATGTACCACACGTTCACCTTCGGTTAGTTGCTGCAGGCCATCCGCGCCACAACGGCTCATTTCCTTGCGTTGACGGTTAAAGAACCGCCGGGCACGGGAAGCGGTATACCTGCCAAACAGTTCACTGGAGGCGATGACTGCCAGTTTCACCGATGGAATGGTGAAGCCATGTTGAATTTTTCCTATAATGCTGGTGGGGAAACCGGGTGCGGGTAGTGCCCCGCTTTCAGCGACCAGTTCCCTGAAGCGTTCCGCTTCGCCCTCATTATGGAAAAATATGAAAGCTTTCCAGTCCCGTGAATGCCATTGGCAAAGAGTGGTTGCAAATGTTTCGTGTCGGGCTTGTTGCAGGATGAAATCACCAACGTCAAAATTCCCAAAGGGTTCTTCGTGGCAGGCTATGGAGAAATCTTCCGGACCGTCGCGATCTTCGGCGTCATGGGTGATGTGAATGGCTGCTGCATGATGCCGGGATCCAATGCTCACCAGCAGGTCATCGGGAGAAATGTAGTCACGGAGCTTACAGGTTTCTTTATCAGAAACACCCAACATGATGATGGTGGACTCAGGGCGTGATACCGAGACTTGTGAATCAATGTCGAATTCCCGCACTGAATCAATTTGGTTGCCGAAAAACTCGATGCGTGATGGTGTAAATCCCTGAAGAGAGAAGATGTCAACGATGCCGCCCCGGAGTGAGTATTGCCCGCGTTCAGTAACTAGCGTGGTGCGCTCGTAACCTGCTTGGTCAAGGCGATCAGCAAGGACCCCTATCTCTATTTCATCTCCTTTCTCAATGGTTAACTTTCGGGATTCGAGTGAGTCCAGCGAAGGCACCTTATCCTCAAGACTGTCGGCAAGCGCAATGATGATGATTTGTGATTGACGTTTGCCATGGAGTTCCTCCAATACGGAAAGCCGTTCGGCCCCTATTTCCTGATCGGGCAGGAAGTCGGAGGCTTGAGGTGATTCCATGTCAGGAAAAAACAATGCATTCTTGGTCCAAACAGGAAACTCTGCAGCAATACGCTCCTGACTCCTCAGGTCATCGACTAGAAGCCACACATTTTTCCCGTGCTGATGATGGAAGTAATCAGCAACAAGGGCCGCGATAAAGGCTTGCGCCGGACGGGCGATATGGTCGAATACAATGGGGCATTCACCGATCTGCTTTAATCGTTCAGAGAACGGCTTAGAGGCAGCAGTGTGCTCAAGTAAAGGGTGCCCCGGTGGCGTGTTTTTCAGTTCCGACAAGACTGGCGGACAATCTAAGGTGGATCTTGGCTCGTGGCCAATAGCTCCGGTCGCTAATCGCCAAGAAGTTCTTTCAGGCGCTCCCGCGTGATGCCCAGCTTGGAGGCGGTGGCTTCTTCATCGTTATTGTTTTCCTCCAGAATCATATTGGCTGCATGTTTTTCCAGCCACGGTAGCAGCGGGGTTTCTCCAGCGCAGTTAAAGAGTATATGTAGTAATTCTGTAATCCTCCTGTCGGCTAATATTCCGCCGGATTCAGCCGTCATAGCTGCCGAATTAAGTGGGATGTCTTTGGGAAGAAGAACATCAGCAGTGGCAAGGATACTGGCACGGTTAAGGGTGTTCTCCAGTTCACGCACATTTCCGGGCCAGTTGTGGGATTCCAACAGGGTAAAGGTGTCCTCTGCCAAACGCAGCTTTGGACCGCGCTTCTGGGTGGCGATACGTTTCAGGAAAAAATCCGCCAGAGGCCTTATATCTTCGCGCCGGTAACGCAGCGGGGGAATGTGGATGCGGACCACATTAAGCCTGTAAAAGAGATCTTCGCGGAACGTTCTATCTCCAACGGATTTTTCCAGGTCCTTGTTGGTTGCTGCCAGGATGCGGACATCCGCACGAAGGGAATCGTTCCCGCCAACTCGCGAGAATTCGCCGGACTGGAGAACCCGCAGGATCTTGCTCTGGGTC
>CAWVVE010000063.1:0-7991 GCA_963933075.1 uncultured Verrucomicrobiaceae bacterium
GCCCCTATGAGTACTGCTCCGTGCACATGTTCTCCCCACCATCCATAGTGGTCTGTTAACTCACGCAAATTACTCTCGATCTCAATAAACTTGACCTTCATCTCCTCGGTCGCCCTGCAGAGTTCCCCTGACACGAACTCCTGCAGTTCCTTCTGGTCCAAGGACAGATCTGCTCCATACAGATACAATGCATGGGTAATCTTGTCCTGATTACGCAGATAAGTGTGAAAGGAATCCACTCCGGCAGTGAAGAAAAATGCATTGTTACCAGATACATCGACCCCATTTATGGACTCTTCCTCATCCTGTGCTGTAATCTGAACAGGACGAAAAAATGAAAACCATTGGCTGTAGATTCTCTGGAAATCCGCCAACCTCTGCATAATTTCCGCCGGAACTGGTGCCTCTATGCGAAGCGGCAGGCCCTGACGCATTGCAGGAAATAAAGCCACGGTAAGGAAGGCGACAGAACGGTAAGAGAGCGATTCCCCGAAAACGGTGCTGCTGCGAAACCATATATGCTTATCAATCCCTCCACCGCGAATCGTAGCCGAGATCTCATGCGTTCCTGCGGAACTGCTGATACTTGGCATTGAGATGACAATTTCTTCCTCGTTCATTGATGAAATCCGTTAGTTCCAGCAGAAAGCAGAATCTTCCTGCCATCTCAGCCCCCTGCTACCTCATTAGCAGAAAAGCTTCCCTGTTCATATCACTTAATCCCGTTTAATTGACCCTCCTCATTATAATACCCTGCATCATAAAAACCCTTGAAGATCAACATGGGGTCTGTTAATCGGGTATGCCGTTGTAAGTATTGTATCCTCTCTTGCCAACAGGTCATCACGTGATAGCCAAGTCCAGGCAGAACATCTCAATGTAATCTGCGATAACCGCCAAAACCGTAAAGCGGATACAATAAGGGCATGCAAACTGTATAGCGCCACAGCAATCAACGGTGACAGATGATAGAAGCCGCAATAAGGAAGAACTCCGATCAGCACAATCCGAGTTGTTTGAAACCTCCGAAAAACCCTTATACTGCCTCCGTTCACTAGCAAATCAACATGTCACGACCAACTATTGCCATCTACGGTGCCGTTGACCGTTTCAACTATGGTGACCTGCTGTTTCCGTTAATCCTCACTAAGGCCTTCAGAAAAGCGGGGGCAAATGTGGACATCGCAACGGTCGGGATGCGGAACAGCGATCTATCCCGCTATGGCGCCCTCCCCTCCAAGAGGCTCCCCTGGATGCTTAACCCGGACAACCTGCCGCCGGGAAGCAGTATAGTGGTAGCCGGAGGCGAATTGCTGGCAGCCGGCTGGTGGCAACTCCTCAGCCATCTTTTTCCTCCTCTAATCGGCGATGCATGCCACACAATGATCTCACGATGTGTGAAGGAAAATCATCTCGATGCAATCGGGAGAAAGCTCTTGAGGTGCCCATGGAAAATTCCATTCGCCCCTCACTCATCATACCTTCAAAACGATATTAACGTAGCATTCAATGCAGTTGGCGGCAGCAACCTTGCTCACCGGCAGGAATCCTGGAGAAACGACGTGCTATCAGCGGTTCAAAACGCAGTTTTCGCATCCGTCCGCGACCGTGAAACCTATCATTTACTGGGGGGGGAAATATCAGGAGCAAAACTCATGCCGGACAGTGCTGCAGCACTACCTGAATTTTTTCCTGCAACTAGCCTGGAGGCAACCGCTTCATCCAAAATCCAAAGTATCCTGCGAGACAAGACACCATTTATTTGTTTCCAGCTGCATCGTTATTTCAGTGCTGAAAAATTAAGTAAATTTGCAGCTCAACTTGATGAACTGCAGAGTACCGAAGGATTCAGGATTATCCTCTTACCAATCGGCCACGCGACAGGGCATTCTGACCATCACTCATTACAGAAAATAAAACACGCAATGCGGAAGCCATGCGAACTGCTAGGACGGTTGAACCTGATGGACACCATAGCTCTACTCTCCCGGTGCTCAGTGTATGCAGGCACCAGTCTACACGGCCTGATTACCGCCATGAGCTATGGCAGGCCTTATGCAACTATTGGCAAGGCACCCAAGTGTAAATCTTTCCTCGACACCTGGTGCCCGCAAGAATTACGTCCTCCGGCACGCGCAAAGAACCTTGCTCATATCCTTGCTGAGCGTGCTGCCACTCCCCCGGAAAAACTGGCGGCTCAGGCATCAGAAACCTGCAGGACCGCTCTCTCCGGAATTGACATGCTGGTCAAGCGCACTACCCGCCATATTTCATAGGCCAGGCCATTGCCCTCAAGCTTGAAAGGCATATTTCCCCGGAAGCCATCCCGAATCGGCTGTCATTGCCTATACCACCGGGGCTGTTGCGATTCATCCTTACTAAATCGCACCTCGGCTTCCAATCCCCGGCTAGAGGCAAGGCATTGTATCGGAGTACCCGGCTAGGCTTTTGACCGGTACCATTCAATCGTATCCCGCAATCCGCTTTCGAAGTCACGCTTCGGCTTCCAGTCCAGTTCATTGCGTGCCTTTGCAGAGTTGATGGCATATCTCCAGTCATGCCCGGGACGATCCTTAACAAAGGAAATGAGTGATTCCGGCTTGTTCAGGATCTTCAGGATCTCGCGCACAATTTCTAGATTTGTCCTCTCGCAATCAGCCCCAAAGTTGTAAACCTCCCCGCTTTTACCGTTTTCAAGGGCCGCCAATATGCCGCGGCAGTGATCGCCAGCATGAATCCAGTCACGCACGTTGCCGCCATCACCATAGACCGGCAGCAAGTCATCGGTGAGAGCTCTGGAAATCATCAGGGGGATCAGTTTCTCCGGGAACTGGCAGGGGCCGTAATTGTTCGAGCAACGGGTAATGACAACATCCTGGGCGAAAGTGCGGTGCGCCGCCAGCACCAGCAGGTCAGCACCCGCCTTACTCGCCGAATAGGGTGAACTTGGATTGAGAGATGTGCTCTCGGTAAAAGGTATGTCACCGGTTTTCAGGGAACCGTAGACCTCATCAGTGGAAACCTGGACAAACCGCGGGACATTGAATTCGCGTGCAAGGCCAACCAGGTTGGATGTTCCCATCACGTTGGTTTGCACAAACCGCTCAGGATCGCTGATGCTGCGGTCAACGTGTGACTCTGCCGCGAAATTGATGACCGCGTCAAACTTTCCTCCATGGAAAACATCCCTCATTGCTGCCGCGTCAGCAATGTCCTCCTTGATCAGGCAATACCGCTCCGCGTGCACGGCAATCATGTCATCAAGGTTATCTTCACGACCTGCGTATGTCAGCAAGTCCACGTTGGCAACCTCACACCGCGCATCTTCAGTAAGCAGCAGGCGAACGAAATGCGAACCGATAAAACCACAACCCCCTGTAATGAGATAACGCATGGGCGCTTGCTTACTTCACTGGAGCAAGGTAACCCAGCGCTGATACACGTTCCGTCACTTCCTCATCACCCTCCTGCAATTCCGCAATAGGATCCCACTGGCCGGAAATAAGTGACTCATGCGCCGCTGAAGGAATGTCGACAGCAAAATCCATGCCCGCCGAAAGCCCCCGCCTGCCAACCACATCAATAATCACTTCGGCCGCGGGAGCCTCCTCAACAGCAGCAGCCAACGCCCTCACCTCTTCGGCAGTTGCCACCACACAGGGCATGCCGAGGGTAGTGCAGTTGCCAAAGAAAATATCCGCGAAACTCTCAGCAATCACTGCCCGGAATCCATAGCGAGACAGGGCCTGTGGTGCGTGTTCGCGGGAACTACCGCAACCAAAATTGGCATTTGTAACCAGGATAGAGGCTGCCGAAAACCTCGCATCATTCAGTGGATGATCCCGGTCCTTGCCGTCTTCATCCTTGCGAACATCATGGAAGAGGTAATCGCCCAGCCCGTCAAAAGTAACACACTTCATGAACCGGGCCGGGATAATGCGGTCGGTATCAAGGTCATTGCCGGGGACATAAACCGCGGATCCGCTGATTTTTGTTATTTTCTCCAGTGCCATAATGTCAATGCTTAAGCCAACGCCCCTTCGACCTCAAAAACCTCCCTAGCATCACTGATTTCCCCACTTACCGCCGCAGCGGCAACCATCACCGGGCTCATGAGCACGGTGCGCCCGGTTGGGCTGCCCTGTCGTCCCTTGAAATTCCGGTTTGAAGAACTGGCGCAAAGCTGATCGCCGACAAGCTTGTCCGGGTTCATCGCCAGGCACATTGAGCAACCCGCACCACGCCATTCAAAGCCTGCCTCGGTAAACACCTCGTGTAATCCCTCCTTGCGGGCAAGAGCATCGACTATCTGTGAACCCGGCACAGCGATCGCCTTGACCCCTTCTGCTACCTTGTGACCCTTGAGATACCTGGCAACTTCACGAAAATCCGACAATCTTCCGTTGGTGCAGCTGCCCAGAAAAGCAACATCAACTCTGGTACCCTTGATAGCGGTTCCAGCTTCCAGCTTCATGTAGGCCAGTGACTCATCAATGGACAGGCGTTCTGCCTCGCTTGTTGCCGTCTCCGGGTCAGGCAAGTTGCCATTGATCGAAAACGCCTGGTCTGGACTAACCCCCCAGGTAACCGTCGGAGCAATATCCTCAGCGCGGATATTCACGACATCATCATAACTGCAGCCCTCATCGGAAGCCATCGACTGCCATCTCTCTACGGCTTCTTCCCATTCATCACCTTCCGGTGAATAAGGGCGTCCCTTGAGATATTCGAAAGTCTTCTCATCAGGATTGACATACCCGCAACGCGCACCTCCCTCAATAGACATATTGCAGACTGTCATGCGCTCCTCCATGGACAAGCTCTCCAGCAGGGAGCCGCCATATTCATAGGCATAGCCAATACCACCCTTGGCGCCGAGTTGTGCAATGATGTGCATGATCACATCCTTTGCATAAACACCGGGAGATAAAGAACCTTCAACATTGATACGGCGAACCTTCAGCTTGCCAAGAGCGATTGTCTGGGTTGCAAGGACATCCCTTACCTGCGTCGTGCCAATACCGAAAGCAATCGCTCCGAAAGCTCCGTGGGTCGCAGTGTGTGAATCGCCGCAGGCAATCGTTGTGCCGGGCTGGGTGATTCCCTGCTCGGGCCCCACGACGTGCACAATGCCCTGCTTACCGGTGGCAAGGTCAAAATAAGTAATCCCGAATTCTTCGACATTCCTGCGCAACTCCCTGATCATCGCGTCGGCTAACGGATCACTGAAAGGCTCCACCCTCTGGTCAGTGGGCACAATGTGATCAACAGTTGCAAAAGTACGCGAAGGATATTTCACCTTGAAGCCCAAATCGCGCAACATGCCAAATGCCTGCGGAGAAGTAACCTCATGGATTAGGTGAGTCCCGATCAACAGTTGAGTTTGACCGTTTGAGAGGCTTCGCACGGCATGCGCGTCCCAGACTTTTTCAAAGAGATTCTGACCCATAGCGTTGTGGGCTGGCAGGTTAGCACAGGCTGCGTATGGCGCACAAAAAAACCGCAGAAGCGGCATTAACACTAAAAAAAATGTGCCTTGAGGCCAAACTATTTAATATCTATTAAATACTAACAAGTACTTGACTATAACCTTTACTAAGCAAATACTTCTTGGCGATGAAATCGGCAATCCTTTTGGCAAGCCCAAAACTTCGTGCCCACCTGAGAAGAGTGCGCATCCAAAAACGTCTGCAGCAATTTGCCCAATTGCCTCTATCCCCGCAGGATCGGGGATACTTGAGCTTGGCCGAAACCGTTTTCTCCGGGAGTCATTGATCAGGGCACGAGCTCTACAATGAACTGGCCAATTGATCCTTAAGGGATCAACTTAATCCGGCGCATCGCTTAAATCAGGTTTACAGCAGTCATCCTGTGGGGCAATTCTATACCCCATATGCGTGAGCACCCACTCAGCACCACAGTAATTGGCAGCTACCCGTTTCCCAGCTGGCTGGAATTTGCAAGCAGCCATCTCGGTGAATTCGGCAGCTCTGACATTGCCGAAATACAGGATGATGCGGTCACATGCGCCATCGCGGATCAAATGCACGCCGGCCTTGATGTGATCAGCGACGGCGAACAAACACGCTTTGATTTCAACCTCTCTTTCTACGGCCACCTGGAAGGGATTGCCATGGAACCTCAATCCCCAAGGCGCTTTGGCCCACCGGCTCACGATCAGCGCGGCAAACACCAGATCATCGGGGAATTGAAAGCCGACCATGGGCTTGGCGCAGTGGAAGAATTCAATCGCCTGAAGAGACTGGCCCCGCCTGGCCCCGTCCTCAAGATGAGCGTGCCCGGCCCCTTCACGATGAGCGGCAGGTTGCTGCCAAATGCCGACTACCCCGACCGTTACGCCATCACCGAGGCACTTTTACCTATCATTGGCAAAGAGCTTGAGGACCTTGTTGCTGCAGGTTGCCGGGAAATTTGTATCGATGAACCATCAATGAGTTGTTATGGCTACAAGGAGGATACCGCAAATTTCGTGAATATCTTCAACCGCACAGTCGAATCAGTCTACGGCAGGGCCCGCCTATCAACACACCTCTGCTTCGGCAATTACAAGGGACATGCGGTTGGTTATCGGCGTTACGCGCCGTTGTTTCCGGAATTTCTTGGCCTTAAAGTGGATGAAATGCATCTTGAAATGGCAGGGCGCGAATACTGCGAGATTGAGGCAATTGCTCCCATCGCCGAGAAAATGGATGTGGCTGTCGGCATCATCGATGTAAAAAGCTACCTTATCGAGCCCGTTGAAATCCTGACTGAGAGAATTCGCCAGTGCCTGCAGCATGCACCTGCTGACCGGCTTATTCTTGCTCCTGATTGCGGCCTCAGCCAGACGGCCCGCTGGGCAGCAAGGCGCAAACTTGTCAACATGTGTGCCGCCGCTCAACAAGTGCGGACAAACCTTTAGGGTAAAGTTTTGAAGACCGCATTTTGCAAGGATGATGCCCTGTTGGGTAGTATAAGATCTGCAGCTGAGAGTGGAGATCACTTTCACCTGTGGTGGCTTGGGCAAAGCGGCTTCCTCATCAAGTGGAATTCAACCTTCCTGCTCCTCGACCCCTATCTTTCTGACTCACTGACCGCGAAATATGCCAACGGTGACAAGCCACATGTCAGGATCACCGAGCGTGTCATTGACCCGGAACAACTCGACTTTATCAACATCACGACATCATCGCACAACCATACCGACCACCTTGATGCCGAAACGCTGCAGGCCCTCTACAAGTCAAACCCCAACCTGAAGATGGTGCTGCCCGCCGCCAACATCGAATTTGCAGAAAAGCGCCTGGGGCTACCGCAACTGGAAATGATCGGCATTGACGACAAGAATCCTGTAAGTGTAGACCAGTTTACTTTCCATGGCATCAATGCAGCACACAACGAAGTTGAACGCAATGAACTGGGACAACCGAAATTCATGGGATTTGTTGTCCGGTTTGGTCCCTGGAGCATCTACCACTCCGGGGATACTCTATGGCACGGTAGCCTCGTCAATGAGTTGCTCTCTCACCGGATAGATCTTGCTCTCTTGCCCATCAATGGCAATAATCCCGCCCGCCGTGTCGCAGGAAACCTCAACGGTAGCGAAGCTGCTGCGCTGGCAAAGGCGATCGGTGCACGGGTGACGATTGCCCATCATTTTGACATGTTCGAGTTTAACACTGCGGACCCCGGAGAATTCATCACTTCGTGCCAACGCCTCTCTCAAAACTGCCGTATTTTGCAGAACGGTGAAGGCTGGTGCTCCTCAGAGCTTGAGCAGGATAACGGCAAAACCAGCAATTAACGCTACCCCGAAACTACCCCCCAACATTGAGTGAATCCATGCCTTAATGTATATATTGTTTATAATAAAAGATATATGCCTATGATTGGCGATCCTTGCCTTCTCTCCAAGTCAATGAGAGGAAGGTTGTTTTTCCGGTGAACACCTGTAGATTTGCCGCCCCTTAAATAATATGAAGTGGATCGTA
>CAWVVE010000064.1:0-7962 GCA_963933075.1 uncultured Verrucomicrobiaceae bacterium
CACACCTTGCCAATATCGTTACGCTCAAGGTCGGTAATCATGATTAGTTCAGCGATTTCCTTGGGAGAAGTCATCAACTCGTACGCAGAACGCTCATCCTCGCCCGCATCGTAATGCCGGGGACGGGTTCCCTTGATGGGTCGGGTCACAATCCTGGCACCGCTCAAGTTCAGGAAACATTCAGGAGAAGAGGAAATGACCTGCCGGCATCCAGTGTCAAAAAAAGCCCCATACGGAGCAGGGGAACAGTCGCGCAATCGCAAATAGAAATCGAAAGCATCCGCTCCCTCCGGCCAAGGCGCATCAAAGCGATGCGACAGGTTAACCTGGTAGATATCTCCCGCCGCGATGTATTCCTTGGCCCGCTCGACCATTGCACAAAATCCAGCCCTTCCCATGCCCCCGGCAAAATCCACCCCAGCACCGAAGGGGCCGTTAACGGTGCTCTCCGCCAAGCAGGATAACAAATCACCCACCTCCAGCCATTGCCCGCAATCATGCCGAAAAATCAAGAGCCTGCTGTAGCGCCCGAAATGATAACTGCCATCAAACTCAATAAGGCCAAAGAGCCCACCAAGTGGCACCCCCCAATCAGCCTCCAGGCCAGGGGCATTTGTAAGCAGGGCATTTGCAAGCGGAGCGAGACCTTCCCTGATATTACCAGACAGGATTTCCTCCGGTAGGGCCCCAATGATTGACATTGCCCCCGTATCCGCACTGCCAAGTGGCACATACCCGGTATCCAGGAAAAAAAATCCAGGCAGGGAACGCAACCGTGATGCCACCTCCAATGGAGAAAGCTCAAGACTGATCGTGCGCAGGATTGGTGCGGATTGCACAGGAACTGGCATATTGCTAGATTGCGGTTAAGTAACGAATACGCAACCCGGAATTCACTTGGTTCGCCATATCCTTTGCTTATCATAAGTGAATGGAATTGGTTGCTAAATCCAGCAAAGATCTGCCTTGCCCTGCGCGTTCAAGATACAAAATGCCCGATCCCCATTCTATTCCTTCAGCTGCGGGCCGTGTCACCACGATAACGGTTTTCACCATTTTTATGGTAGCCATCGGCCTGACAGTCGCTGGGAGCCTGGCGATCCTTCGCCACTCAGGCCTGCCATTGGAAACCATATTGCCCAGTAAAAACACCACAAACCAACCCCCCTCGTTACAGAACACCCATGCAAAAGCAGGGGAAATTACCCTAAAAAAGGAGCCAAATCTCAATATAAACACTGTTCCGGAAAATATACCAGCGACAGAGAAAGACCTGTTGCCGGTAACCAGAGATTCTGCCCCTGAAGTGTTAGAACTTATCGAAGTGGCCAGAGCATTAAGGAGAGACGGGGACACGGTGGGCGCTTTAAACAAATTACGGGAAGCGGATCGCCACATGCCTGCAAACCCCAGAATTCTCTGGGAGTTGAGTATTACCTACAATGCCATGGCTTTAGAGAAGAAAGCGCAGGAGAAACTTGCCCGCCTTGTGCAGTTAGGTCCCGAAAAGGGGGGGGAATATTACCAGATCGCCAAGTTGTCCGTGGATGCAGATACCCCAAGCCAGACTGCGGGGGAACCTTCCGATTTCTCATATGGCAGGATCATGACAAGCACTCAACCCGACGAGGGTAATGGTGAACACGTGCTGGTAAGGATGGCAATACATTCCCGCCTGGGGCATGCCGTAGCTCCTGAAGATATCGCTATACTCATCGAATTTTATGATCTTGTTGATGGCACCAAAGTGGCGAAAACGCGTTCCAACACACCAACCTCTCATTGGCCCACGCAACCGGTAAACTGGACTGAACCAGCAACCGAGATCATCGAATGGCAATATCACATGCCCGTGCTCACGCCCCGCGAGATTGCCGACTTCGGGAAAAGGAAATATTACGGATTTATTGCCCGTCTCTACCACAAGAATAAGTTGCAGGACGTATACGCTGAACCCCGCATACTGCTGGCCCAGCCACCCAATGAAGCAATCCCCCTGCTGGATGATTCGCTTTTTCCTGATTCCGACTGATCGATGTTGTATTCCCCGCTCATCCAAAGATGAATATTCTCTTTATCGCCGAACAGCACAGTGTCATTACTGACATGCTTTCTGTTCTGCATCAAAGTGACGATTCGCGGCAGGCCTTCACGGCATCCTGCTTTGACTCAGCCCGCGGGATAATCGAGGAAATGGATACTCTCGATGCCCTGATCACGGTAACATTCACCAGTGACGGCAGTAACGCCTTTGATCTGCGTGATGAATTCATTGCGAAATTTCCCGGCTTGAAAGTCGCATTCCTTAACAATCATAATCTTTCCGGGTGGACCAAACGGCTGGGTCAGGACTCCGTGCTTGGCAATCCCCCTGAAAAAAGCGCGCTGATCAAATGGCTGGAGGATGCCGAGGTCTCAACCACAAATGGGGGCGCAGAATCCACCCCCGGGAACCTCCAGAATAACTCGCTGCCGCTGCAAATCGTGGAAACCGGTGACGAGAATGACGAAGATCTCCCGATCGCCGAGACTGTCACCGCACCCGGCAAGCACCTTGGCGACTATGAACTGGTGCGCTTCATCGGTGGCGACGATACAACCGAGACCCATGAAGCGCTGCAACTCTCAATAGACCGTCCGGTGGCCCTGGTGCTCCTCAAGCCGGAATTCACCAAGCAAAAGAATGCCGTGAGGACATTCCGCAGCCTAGTACGTGCGCGTGCGAAGGTATCCCATCCGAATATTTCTCCAGTCTTCGAGGGCTACGAGGAAGCGGGGGCAATTTTCTACACAAGAGAACTGGTTGAAGGATGTAATCTTCCCCAGCTTTATGAGAATAGTGAAAAATTTGATGACCTGACTCTCATAAGCATAGTGAAAACCATTGCTGCTGCACAGGCATATCTAGAGGCACACGGAATTGCTCATTATCCAATAAAAACACGCCACATTTATCTTGGTGAAGATGGAAAAACGCGCATTGCAAATACCGCCACCAATGAACCTTGTAATGAAAAAACCGTTGTTGAATTGGTCTATTACCTGGGCAACAAACTCCAAAGCTTTGTCGACCCTGACAACTCGGTAATAGGCAGCCGCCTATTGGCGGAAATGCGAAATCCTGCGGTCCTATGGACCTGGCAGTCCTTGCAGGAAGTCGTGGCACGCTGTGATGATGAAATTGCGCAGACCACATCCTACAAGCTGAATAAACCCGCCAGGAAGCATTCGTCAAAATCCTTGAGGGCAACAGGCATCATCTCCCTGATAATCCTGGTGACCGTCATCCTTCTTCTAACACTTAGGGAACCAACCGGTTTAAAAGAACGGGTTCTCAATCAGATGACAACAATCAAAGGAGGTGAATTCGAATACCAAAAAGGAGAAACCCATACCCTCCCAACGTTCTGGATTGATACTTACGAGGTTTCAATCGCTCATTACCAGGAATTCATCACTGCCATTGAGGGCACAGGAAGCAGCGAATATAATCACCCTGAGCAACCCGCAGGTAAAAAAAGCCATAAACCGGATAACTGGGAGGAGTATTATGATGCCGCCAGCCGGGGTATCCGATACGAAGGCCACCTTGTGAACCTCAACTGCCCCGTAGTTTTGGTTGACTGGTGGGACGCCTACGCATATGCACAATGGAAGGGGCGGCGACTTCCGACTGAACAGGAATGGGAAAAAGCCGGACGGGGGAAAAAGGGCAACCTCTATCCCTGGGGCAATACGCCGGCTTTTGAAATGTTTAAGTCATCCCAGGAAAACTATTCCACCTGGCGCCCGGTTGACAGCGTTACCGGCGACAAGAGTTCGGAAGGTGTATCCTGCCTTGCCGGAAATGTCAGCGAATGGACATCTAGTTTTATCGATCATCCCGAGATCTTTGGGGCAGAAATCCCCGTTGTCCGTGGCGGGAGCTTCCGTGACGAGATCATGGGCATGCCTGACCTCACTGTTCGCCAGAGGGTGAATGACCCGGGAGAATCCAAGGAAGGGGGGTTTCAGGGGCGTGACTGGATCGGTTTCCGAACCGTGTCCGACATCAAGCCCTCACTGAAACAGACCGAAAAGATTGACCTTTAAAGACATACATATATATATTGGCATACTGACCATGATGGACGGGAATCTTCTTTTTACAGAATCATGAAAAACACAATGCTCTTCTTCGCTTTATTCTTCACTGCCACGCTTGGCTGTCTTGCTGCAGAGAGCAACCATACAAAGCAAAAACAGCAAATACTGGTAATCCCCGGAGAAGTTACCATTGATGGTGTAAGCCGCCCTGATCTAGGCCGATCTTTTTGTGATAGCATCACAGGAAGGCTCCTGCAAAGCGGAGTGTTTACAATTGTCGATCAAGTGTCAACCAACCGCCAAGAAACCGTCAATAAAGAAGGTTCAACCGGAGCCGCAATCAACCCTGAAGCAATCGTTAAGCAACTTGCCGGTAAAACCACAGCGCATTACGCTTTGATCCCGAGAATGATTTCAGAGGATGACTTCTCAAAATTCTCAATCAAAAAACTGCGCATCGCCGATTCTGAAGTTGTCAGCGTCTACCAGGCATCCGCAGTCAGCACAGAGCGAGCGACCATGTTCAATCTCCTGGATAAGGCCACAAATCATCTACTCAGGGAAGTATATGTGGAACAGGCGCGCATAAGAAGAAAAACCCGTCCCAGTATCATCGACATAGAGGCACCTGGCACTGAGGATGCCGGTAAAGAAAATCCACTGTCCCCCCAAAAGGCAAGCGCGGTTGAACGGAATCCTGGTGGCCATGAGAACAACAAGCAACCCGCAGCAGCCATCACATTGCGTGGCGGCAACAAACCGGCAATCAAAGCTCAGGAAAATGCTCCCGTCTCTAAAGACAGGAAAGCAGAAGGCGACGAAATCGAAATTACTCCAAAAACGGCTCACTACGCCGGACGTATCTGTGCGATTGATGCCAAGTGGCAGTTCTGTATCATTGAGCTTGAAAAAGAAAGATCACTTCAAGTGGACGATCTTTTGCTGGTTCGCACCGACAATCCGGCCAAGTCAATCAGTCAGCTCAAGGTCTCGAGAGTCGAAGGCAACAAGGTGATCGCTAATTTTAAAGATAATGACAGCCCGTCCCTAAGGCTGGACCTCAAAGTCTATCGCTGGGGAGTGGCGAGGGAAGAATAGCCTTGCAAGCCCGCCTGCCGGGTTCAATGAGACATTGATATTTTTGAGATGCTGATCCTGATGGCAAATCAGCATCTCAAAAAAAAACCGGATCCGCCATTGGCGAATCCGGTTCGTGAACAGATATGGGCCAAAGAATAATTCTTAGCCCTGAGTGGGATTGATCATTTCTATGTCTTCCTGCTGGAAAACATCAACCTCGGTTCCTCCCTTTTTCTCGAGAAAGCGGTACTGATCATCAAGCGGCACCTGCTTGCCCCTGCCATCGCCATAAATGACAATGGCGTCGAGTCCTTCCCAGATACCACCGACATCTGTCTTCTTATTAGTGTAAGTCCCGACATTACTGGTGAATCCAGATGCAAGAATTGGGAAGCGCGGACCAAAATCCGACAACTTGTTGATGGCATAATGGTTTTCACCTGCCTCAAGTGCAGTTCCCGAAGGTTCACTTGTCTCCCACAGGCTATCTCCACCATCACGGGTGTCACCTCTGCCGTGCCATGCACAACCGGTCACAAAGAACGGTTCCTCGGACTTCAATTTCCGGATTAACGGTGCAAGGTAAGCATTGGCATCATCTCCACCATTATCAGGATCGGGAATATAGCCCAGCTTGCCCCATTCAGCATACATTGCTACCTGTATGCCCTTGGCTTGGGCCAGGGACTTGGTTAATCTTGCGCTACGCTGAACGGAAGAATACACAGGAACTGAGACACTCGCCAAGATGGCAATGATGGTAATGACCACCAGAAGTTCAATCAGGGTGAAGCCCTGATTCTTTTGTTTATTTTTCATCTATTGTGATTTGGGGGTTGGGGGTGTATTATTTATATTATATTACTGCAATGAGCAGACCCCGCTTCAACAAAACGGCTGAGCGTCAATAAATCAGGGGGATCCGATCAATTATATTGTAGCAACAGGATTCAAGCGATCAAGACCTTTTGTTAGCTGGAAGTTCCATGACCCGGGAAAAAACCAAGCCATTATCAAATATGGCTTCCTTCCTGCAGTTCCAGCCCTGCTTGGTCAACAGGTGACACAAATCAGGCAGTTTACGTGCGGAAATACCGGCAAAAACACGGAAAAACAACAGCATCAAAAAAATCAGCAGGCGCCCCCGGAGACGCCAGACCCAGCCACCCTCCGGCAACTTGAAATCCGTAACAACCACTTTGCCCCCGGGTATACTCCCGCAGGCGATGCTCTCCACAATATCAAGCAGCTCTTCCTCCCTAAAGCAATCCAGGAAGAAATGTGCGCTGACGACATCCGGGCGGAACTCCTGCGGTAAGCGAAGGTTGCGCACATCCCCGGCAAGAAACCTCACTCCGCTTCCTTTCTCACCTGCGCGCTCCTCGGCAAGATCCAGCATGCCAATGCTGGCATCAAGGCAAACAATCTCTGCACGGCATCCTTCGGCAAGAAGTGCCTCAAGAAACCTGCCATCCCCCTCGCCTAGAAGCAGTATTTGCTTCGCCTCAAGAAAGCTCTCCATGTGAGCACAACGGGCACGCTGTAACCGATCTCCAAAAACAGCCCGTTCCAGCAAGCGGTAGGGACGGGCTAGACGGTCGAATCCCACGGCAACAGTGGCAGGTAAACAAGGGCGGGTAAAATGACAGCGACATCCGCTGCCACGCGCAGGAGCGCCGGCGGTATCCTCTCGGCAGTGGATGCCAGAAGTGCCAGCAAACCACCGCCACTGGCAACGGCAAGGAAGACCGGAAACATCACGCTCTCAGCCTGTAAAAAGGCAAACACTGCACCGCTGACCGTAAACCCCCAGGCCAAGACCGGGAAGAAACCCACAACCGCAGGCCAAACCTGTGGCAGTGCATTGCCATCATTGCCCGCATCCGCATTACGTTCCCAAACCGATATCGCCATGCAGTTCAGGGAACAAAGCCCGCCAAACCATAAGACCTCAGGCGAATAGAGGGCATCAGGGATATCATTGGACCAGGCGTAACCTGTCAGCGTGGTCCCGATGGCAAACACCATGCCGGAAAATATCTCCTTGGGAACCACTACCAGCATTGGGCCTTGCACCCAAAGGCGGTGAATAAAATAAACGATGACAAAGAGAAATACCACTGCACCGCAATGCAGGAGGATTTCGGGCAATACCATGAGGACAGCCACGACTGCCAGCAGCAGACCAATCACCGTCAGCGGCAACATGATCCAGAACCAATCACGGTAGAAACGGTGCCTCGCAGAGGCAGCCTGTGGAGCCCCTAGGCGCCGGGCATCCAGCAGTCGATCTGCTGAATAAATTACCCAGACGATGAGGCCAAGCACCAGGTAATTGCTGGTGGGAATCTTCAGCCGGAATGCCCCGGCGAAAAAAAACTGCCATGCGATTGCCACAAGCGGCGCATCAAGACCGAGCACATTAAGCCAAAGCCAACAGGGTAACTGCGGTTTCCTCAAGGCCGACTCATCCTTCACAGGGCTAATAAGCCCGGCTGGGCACGCCTGTCCAGCAGGCACATCATGCCTTGGTCACAAACGGCGGGATGGGGCAATCCAGCGCATCGGCAATCGCCCGCAGTAACTCCGCCTCCTGCGAGGCAATCATGCCATCGGCAACCACCGCCTTTCCACAGGCGTGCAGAATCACCTTCTTGACCGGCGCAATGGCATGCTCAACCCGGCCCAGGGTCGCGTCGATCTGTTGCAGGCCACAAACTGAGGCCTGTTTGAAGGGCAGCTTGCCACCAATATACGGCTCAATTTCCGCTGCCCCCGCCGCAAAGGCACCCTCCA
>CAWVVE010000065.1:0-7904 GCA_963933075.1 uncultured Verrucomicrobiaceae bacterium
CTTTGCCGGCAATATGATGCACAGGAAGCCTTCAACATGGGACTGGTTAACGCTGTTGTTCCTCTTGCAGGGCTTGAAGAAGAAACCCTGACGTGGGCGAGGGAAATTCTCGAGCATTCACCGTTGGCTATCCGTTGCCTTAAGTCCGCACTGAATGCTGATTGCGATGGACAGATCGGGCTCCAGGATCTTGCTGGAAATGCAACTCTTCTTTATTACATGTCCGAGGAGGCAAAAGAGGGCAGGGATGCATTCAATGAAAAGCGCCCCCCTGACTTCTCGAAATTTCCAAGGTTGCCGTGACAGCTAAGGGTGAGGCTTCATCGATCCTTGTGGGTTTGTGTTTGGCGGCGAGGCCTAAAACACTAATGGCTTGTATCGTGCCCGTTTGTCTCGGTGGATTGCTCTCGCATACAATGTTGGGTGAATTCACGCTGTATTTGTTCATATTCACCCTGCTGCCTGCGCTTGCTATTCAAATTGCAACAAACCTCTTTAATGATGCCATTGATTACAGGAAAGGTGCCGACACCCAAAGACGTATTGGCCCGCAAAGAATGGCCTCCTCAGGACGGATCCCTCCCGAGGCATTGTTCATTGCCGGTATCGCCTTTGTGATGATTGCCCTTACCTTGTCACTGGTGCTTGTACTGGAGCGAGGCTGGAGCATTGTCGCGATTGGCGCTCCCTCGCTTTTTTTTTCCTATGCATACACTGGCGGACCTTTTCCGTTGGCTTACCGTGGGCTTGGAGAAATCTTCGTTTTTCTTTTTTTTGGACTGATTGCCGTGTCAGGGACGGTGTTTGTACAGAGTGGTCAGTGGGTGACTGAGTCATTCCTGCTTGGGGCCCAAGTCGGACTTCTTGCCACTGTGATAATAGCCGTTAACAATGCCCGTGACATTGAGGAAGATAAAGGTGCTAAAAAAATAACACTCGCGGTTAGGTTTGGCTTGCGATTTGCCAGGGTGGAAATTGCAGTTTTGAGCTTCTCTCCCTTTATTGTTGGCTGCTTGTGGTGGACTTTATTTAATCGCCCTGAAGTCGCGTTACTACCCTTGCCTGGGTTATTACTGTCAGCTCTATTGACGGTTCTCATTGGTCGC
Organism: uncultured Verrucomicrobiaceae bacterium; assembly: GCA_963933075.1. Taxonomy (GTDB): domain Bacteria; phylum Verrucomicrobiota; class Verrucomicrobiia; order Verrucomicrobiales; family DEV007; genus CACIUL01. Next base: position 1,107 of record CAWVVE010000065.1, read on the forward strand.
TCCGATCCCGGCCCTTCATACAATCGTTACCTGGGCCTTGCCATTATCTCACTGCTTAATTTCGCGATTCTTGCCGGGGTTGGATTTATTATCGCATGATATATCCCATCAAATTTTCCCGATACAAGATTGACTTGGTTTCCCCGCCGAATGCACAAAGCAATTCAGGTGAAATAACTGGCGCAGTTTTAGAGGTCAACGGTGGCTATGGATGCATACAGGCATGGCCTGAACTGGGCGACATGTCTCTTGATTGCCACCTGATCGCCCTGCGTGATGGAAACCCGACCCCCCTTGGAAAGGCATGTCTCAACTGTTGCCAGATTGATGGCGCGGCCAGAAAGGCAAGGGTCAATCTTTTCAACGGACTTGTTGTTCCGCGAAGTCATTATTTAATTACTGGGGAAAATTCGGGGGATGTGTTTGAGCGTCACCTCGAAATGGCCAGGCCATATGGCGTCGTCAAGATCAAAGGGAGTCCTGATTTACAGTCCACCTTGGTTGCCGTTGAGCGTGCCAGTAAGATTTGCAGGGTGCGGATTGATTTCAATTCAAGTCTTGATGCGGCGTCCTTTGAATTATTTTCTAACGCATTGAGTAAAACGGCCAGGGAGCAGATTGAATTTATTGAAGATCCCATTCCCTATGATCAGATCCAATGGCAACGCATTTCTGAAGAGGGCAGGTTCATGCTGGCACTTGATTGGGGCGGCAATGAAGCAGATGGCGGATTTGCAGTAAGGATCTGGAAACCGGCAAGACAATTACATCCTCCGCCAGGAAAAAAATATTGTATCACTCACAATATGGATCACGTAATAGGGAGACGCTATGCGAGCTATCAGGCGTCAATATTCAAGGGAAACCTTTTGTCTTGTGGGCTTGATGACACGTTGCCTTTAAATGGAGATACCGGACTTGGCTTGGACAGTGAGCTTTCAGCAATGGAATGGGAAATACTTTCATGATTTCTGGCGTTGACAGGTTCTTTGACTGTGACCAGACCCTGGTACTTTCAAATCCTGCATCCAAGGTTGAGGAAGGTATTATTCTCAACGCGTGCGATGAACTGGACATCGCGGGAAATGTTATTTTACCTACATCTGGAACCACCGGAAGAAGTCGATGGGTCATATTGTCCAGGGATGCTCTGAAGGGTTCTGCGCGGGCAGTCAACGCTCACCTCGAAATAAGATCTGATGACATTTGGATTTGTGCGCTACCCGTATTTCATGCCGGCGGGCTAGCTATTCATGCAAGGGCCAGGGAATCAGGTTCTGAGGTTGTGGAGTATTCAACAGGATGGGATCCACGGCATTTTGTTCAGCGCTGCGATGAGTGCAGGGCCACGCTGTGCTCATTGGTTCCGACGCAGTTATTTGATGTTGTCGAGCTATCCTTGAGCGCACCTTCTCAACTGCGTGTCGTCCTTGTCGGTGGGGCGGCACTTGACGCGAGATTACGAGATCAAGCAATTGCCCTTGGATGGCCGGTTCATGAAACCTACGGAATGACTGAGGCAGGATCACAAATCGCTACACAACGCAATGGACAACCGGGAATGGAACTCCTTGATTGCTGGAATGCGCGGTTGGGGAATAGCTCGACGCTTGAGATTCGCGGCAAAAATATTTTCTCAGGCTATTTACAGGAAAATCCGGGACGCTGGCGGTTGATCAATCCAACAGATGAAGAAGGCTGGTTTTCAACTGGAGATCGCATGGTTCTTTCAGGAAGCATACTCAAAGTCCTTGGAAGGGAGGACTCTATGATTAAGATTCTCGGAGAGAGAGTCGAGTTGGATGTTATTCAAGCACGCCTTGAGTCGATTGCCGGTACAGGCATTGCTGTTTCTGCAATTCCTGATTCGCGGCGCGGATATAAATTGATTCTTGTTGCTGAGCAGGGCGTAAACGTTGATGAGGTGTCCCATCAATACAATCAGGTGTCACCGGGTCCCGAGAGACTCGCTGGGGGTTTTCTGATTAAGGCGATACCCCGAACTGCTCTTGGTAAATTATGCAGGGGTGAACTTAATGAAATCATCCATGCTCAAGCACTAAGGAGCACCTGAATTGGTTTAAGTTTTTTCTAATGTTAGCTATGCTCTGGAAAGTCAGGAAGAAATTGTGACAAGGTCATTGCCAAGAGTTTTACCCGAAGAGATTGCGGATTTTCATTTTGATGAAATCATCGATGTCAGATCGCCGGACGAGTTTTTGGAAGATCATATTTCAGGAGCGCTAAATCTAGCCGTGCTTGATGATTCAGAACGCGCACAGGTTGGAACTGTCTACAATCAACAGAGCCCATTTGAAGCGCGTCGCATTGGTGCTGGCCTCGTTTCCGCCAACATAGCCAGTCAATTCAGTAACCATTTCCATGATAAGGGTAAGGATTACATGCCCCTGGTCTACTGCTGGCGCGGTGGGCAACGCTCAAACTCTCTGGCCACAGTCCTCTCGGCGGTCGGATGGAAAGCGCATCTGCTTTCAGGGGGCTACAAAGCATATCGCAAATTTATCAGTGCGTCCCTGAAGTCGATCCTTGATGGAGGGGCTGATTTCCGCGTTGTCGCTGGGTTAACAGGAACAGGTAAGACCTGGTTGCTCCAACGGCTTGACGAAATGGGCCATCAGGTTATTGATCTTGAGAGGATCGCCTCTCACAGGGGTTCTGCCCTCGGCAAGGATCCTGCCCGTAGTCAACCCTCACAAAAACGCTTTGAAAATATTTTGCTTGAGAAACTCGTGGCGCTTGATTTTTCTAAGCCCATCTACTTGGAATCGGAGAGCAGTCGTGTTGGGTGCTTGCAGATCCCTGACGGGTTGTGGACACAGATGAAAAGCGCAGCTGTCATCGAGTTATGTGTACCGCTTAAGGCGCGTGCAGATTACCTTTTAAGGGCATACACGCACTTCACCGAGCGCCCGGATCTGCTTCTTGAGCAACTTGAGCCTATAAGGACTCTAAGATCCAGGGAAATGCTCATACAATGGGAAGATGACATTGAGCAGGGTAACTTCATGGATTTTGTGGCGTCCATTCTGGAGAATCATTATGATCCTGCTTATCTCAGGTCGAGGAAGAAGACCTTCAAGCAGGCACGCGCCAAGCTGACCATGGATACAGTCTGTGCGGAGAATCTTGACGCTATTGCCCGTGATATTGTTGAACTGGAGGGGCGCTTCACAGACATTTCCGGAAGCAGCAATTAAGCCCGAATCATTTGGGTTCCCCCTTGGTTTGCCCTTCTCCGCGGATCAGGTACTTGTAGGAAGTCAGTTCACGTAAAGCCATTGGACCCCGTGCATGAAGTTTGTCAGTGCTGATTCCAATCTCAGCTCCGAAACCAAACTCTTCACCGTCACTGAACCGTGTGGAGGCATTCCAGAAGACAGTGGCGGAATCGATTTCCTGCAAAAACCGCTCTGCTCGGGGCTGGTTTTGGGTAACGATACAGTCGCTGTGCTGTGAGCCAAACTCGGTGATGTGAGAAATTGCCCCAGCAAGGTCCTCGACCACCCTGACAGAAAGAATGAGGTCAAGGTATTCAGTGCGCCAGTCGGCGTCCTCGGCAGCCTTAACGTCCCCGCCTGCAATGGCCAATGACTGCTCATCGCAGCGAAGCTCGACGCCACGTGCCTTAAGTTCTGAAAAACTCCTGGGGATAAACTCCCCGGCGATATCCTTGTGGACTAGGAGGGTCTCAAGAGCATTGCAAACACCTGGTTTTTGTGTCTTGGAATCAACGGTTATTGAAACTGCCATGTCCATATCCGCTTCGCTGTCGACAAACACGTGGCAGATTCCGTCATAGTGTTTAATGACGGGCATGCGAGCCAAGGATACCACCTTCTCAATTAAACCTGCGCCGCCTCTGGGAATAATAAGATCCAGGTATTGATCCATCTCAGCCAGATGCTGGACGCTTTCCCGTTCAGTAAACGGGATGAGCTGAACGCTCTTTGGCGGGAGTCCGGCGCCCTCGCCGCCTGATTGAAGAGCAGCAGCAATAGCACGGTTAGAATGAATGGCTTCACTTCCGCCGCGAAGGATCGTGGCATTGCCCGCTTTAAGACAGAGGACTGCGGCGTCACTGGTGACATTGGGGCGGGATTCAAAGATGATCCCAATGACTCCAATGGGAACCCTTAATTGCGTAATGTCCATCCCGTTGGGACGTTGCCAGTTGGAGATAACCTCGCCAACTGGGTCGGGAAGGGCTGCAACCTTACGGATGCCTTCCGCAATTGCGCCAAGTCTCTTATCGTCAAGTCTAAGCCTGTCCACCATTGCGCAGGTCAACCCGTTTTCCTCGGCTGCTGATATGTCCAGTTTGTTTGCAGCGAGGACATCCGCTGAGGACTTTACCAGGCTGTCAGCCATTGCTAAGAGGATAGCGTCCTTGTCTTCAGTCGACAGGCATGAAAGTGCGCGTGAAGCGCTTAGCGCATTGGCGCCCATCTCCAGGATTTGTTCCTTGATTGTCATCGGCTTTTTTAATTGGAATTAAATCTTGTTCCTGTGCCGGAACCGGCAACAAGCTCTGGGATTTGCTCAGGGTTGTTACCATTGGCAATGACAACCGGAATCCCGGCAGCCGTTGCAACCCTTGCCGCCTCAAGTTTTGTGGCCATTCCTCCCACTGAGAATTTTCCTGTGTCCGGCCTGACATGGCAGGTAACGTCGTCAATGTTGTCGACTTCGCCGACTATTGCGCCCTCATTATCTTTAAGCCCGTCAACGCCGGTCAGGAGAATAAGAAGGGATGCCTTCACAAGGCATGCCAGCTGCGCTGAGAGGGTGTCATTATCGCCGAATTTCAGTTCCTCAACGGCAACAGAGTCATTTTCATTTATGACAGGGATGACTCCGCCCAAAGTGAGAAGCTGGGTAATTGTGTTCAGGACGTTGACACGTCTCCCGGGTGTTGAGAAATCTTCATTGGCAAGGAGCAATTGGGCAACATTGAGATCGAATGGATGGAGAATTTCTGAGTAGAACTGCATTAAGCGGGTCTGTCCAACTGCGCAGCAGGCCTGCAGGGTCGATAAATCCTCTGGCCGTTGCTCAAAACCGAACTCCATCATGCCTGCCGCTGCAGCTCCGCTGGATACGATGATTGGTTGCTGGCCTGATTCATGCACCCCGGCAACAGCGCTGACAAGAGACTCTATTTGTTTTTTGTCCAGCGCCATGCCGTCAGGTCGGGTGAGAATCCCGGAGCCGAACTTGATGACGACAATGTCTCCTGCCTTATCCATGTGAAGAGCGCTCACTATTTGCCCCGTCTTTAGTTGATGTAAAGCCTACAACTTAGAGCTGATGCTTGTAATTACCAAGGCTTGCACGCAATTCGCTGTGCGGTTAGAGTCGAAATTCCTTTAAAGGCACCCATAGTATAATGGATAGTACGGCGGTTTCCGGAACCGCAAGTTTAGGTTCGATTCCTAATGGGTGTATATTTTTAAGTATAAGCGATTTACGGGGCCGTCAAACTTCTCCATTAGATAAGATTTTGAGCGTCATGAAAATGATGCGTCAGGAAGCCTCCACAAAACACAAATCGTCGGTTATCAAGCGCGACATCCGTGTCCGCACAACTTAAGTCTACGCCTCATTGAAAGCACCACGGCCGGTGTAATGCAGCAAGCTGTAGAGCAACACGGCTTGGGGTTATCCCGCCTTCACCAATTCCTGCTTCAGCAGCAACACATTGATCTTATGACGCTGGGTTGACGCATGTGGTAGGCGTATTCGGCGAGGGCAGCGCAGATATTATCTTTGCTACGTTTAGCGGGATCAAATGCCGCAAAATGTTTTTTACCGCCCCATTATGATCGGCGCCAGCGTCCGGCATTGTGAGAGCTTTTGTAGAAACCCGTTAAAATGATTGGTTGGCTGGAGGACCTCTCATCATTCGGCATGTTCGATGCCAGATGTTCTGCGAAATGTGTACAGGGGTACTGTAGTGGTTTTCACTTCGCTAAAAAGCTGAGAGATCCGCCGCTTGGTGTGACGGATTTCGGGAGGTTAGGCTGGCTTGACGCTTTCAGCACAAGGTCCCTTCGGACCTTCACCTCGTGTGAATTCTACTGATTGACCCTCGCGTAGTTCTTCAAAGTTTGCACCTTCCACTGCTGACCGGTGAAAAAAAAGATCTTTGTTTTCATCAGAAATGAATCCAAAGCCTTTGTCGGAGATTATTTTTTTGATCGTTCCCTGTTCCATTTTAATTTCGTTATTCTAGTATAAATAGGAGGGCCGCAATTATTTACGAATTCCCTCCGATTGGGAATTACACCCGAAATGCCGGGATTGCACCTAATTCTTTTCGAAGAGGTAACCTCTGGGTGGAAACAAGGTCTAATTTGAGCCATCCGGGGCATTAATACGCCCTTCAGACGTCTGACCGCAACCCGAGGGTAGTCCATCAGCTTGGTAGAAAGCGCTCAGGGGAGTATTACAAGGGGTTTTCTGGGTTAATCAGCGCATTAACGCTGTGCTTCCCGAATCTCGATCAACTGACTCATTACATGGTTTAGCCGGCCATTCCATGTATCGGTGCCAAAACAATCGTGTAGATCCAGGTAAAGGGCATAAATCCTGGTGTAAACCTCCTGATGCTCCGTGACCGGGTGATAAGTAATGTCGCGAACCTTCGCGCATTTCTGCTGAACCTCAGTCAAGCTCACCTTGCCGCTTGCAACTGCACCGAACATGGTAGCCCCCAGGGCGCAGGTTTGATCACTCAAGGCGACCTTGAGGGGTCTGCCAAGTATGTTGGCGTAAATC
>CAWVVE010000066.1:0-7902 GCA_963933075.1 uncultured Verrucomicrobiaceae bacterium
GCAGGTTCCGTGTCGGGAGCCGGTTCTTTTTCAGGGACTGCCGGTTGTGCAATGATGGCGGCGGCAAAAATGTCTTCACTGTCACCGTTGCGGTCAGAGGAGAAGAAAAGCTTCTTGCCGTCTGCCGAGGGAGCCGGCCCAAGCTCGTTGCTGGCGGAGTTGACGGTATCCTCAAGGAGCTTGACGTTGCCCCATCCTGTTGCGTCGCGACTGGCAACGTAGATGTCGTAACCCCCGTGGCCACCTTCGCGGTCAGAGGCAAAGTAGAGGAAATTACCGTCCCGTGAGAAGGCCGGCCCCCTATCATTCTTGGGGCTGTTGAGCGAGGTGAGGGGTTGCGGCGGCGACCAGAGCCGACCATCCCAACTGGAGAGGAACAAGTCATCACCAGCTTCGCCGGTTCCTTCCCGGACGAGGACCATCAAGGTTCCGTTGGGCGAGAAGGCAGCCTCGAGCTTATTTCCCGGCTGATTCAGGGAGTTCTCCGGGTCCTGCAGTTCTTCAGGGGCGGTAAAGAGGTTGGCCCTTGGATTTTCCCAGAGGATAGCTCGCGCCTTGTCCTCCTGGACCTCCACCCTCATCTCATCGTCATCAGTGAAGTATGCCCAGACATTTTCACTCAGCTTTCCCCAGATGAATGAGGCAAGAAGGGCCAAAACCGCGAGTGCAAGCAGGGCGGGAAGGAAGCGCAAGAACCCGCGCTTTTTTCCTGTTTTGGTCTGCTTGTCGGAAGCCATATTAGTTATTCTTTTACAAGAAACGGTAATTCTCTAGGAGGCATTCCCGGCAGAGGTTTCCTCTTCGCCGGAGGTAGATGACACGGTTGCTTCCCGTGGTTGCCTCATGGCGCGACGCGCCAGGTAGATGAAGAGTGCCAGAGAAGCCAGCAGGGCAACCAGCCAGCCGATGTTCCTGACAAACCAGGCCCCGGAAGGCCTCTTGCTATAGTCGTATTTCTTGACCACCCGCTTGCTCTTGGCGCTGTATAGATTGAAGGCGCCGCCTTCGCGGTTGGAATTAAACAGCAGGTGGAAGCCGGCCATGCGAACGGCGGGATCAATCTCATCGCCAGAGCTGTTGATCTCCTCGCCAAGGTTGACCGGTGCCTTGGGGGATTTGCCGCTTACCCTTGCGCGGTAAATGTCGGATCCTCCTTCACCCCCCTTGCGTGAAGAGGCAAAGTAGAGAAAATCCCCGTGCTCGGTGATTACCGGTGCTTTGTCATCGACCTTATCGGCACTTAATACGGCAAGGTGTTTGGCTTGTCGGAAGTGAATGTCCTTGGGCAGCGATTCGCCTTCAATGACGTTACTGCTTGGCCCGGCAGGATCAGGCTCGAAGCCAAGCCCGTAGAGAGGGGTGTAGCGGTAGTGGGCCTCAAGACAGAGAGTGACTAGTGCCGTCATGATGACCTTGCCCATGGGGCCTGTGTGGGGACCGTTGACGTGCCATGAACCGTCCTGAGACTGGGCCTTCAGGAATTCCTCCTGCATTCTTTTGAGCCAATTTCTCCAGACCGGTCCCTGGTGCTGGTAGACAGCAAGTGTTCCGTAGTAGGCGTAGTAGATGTCAGCAAGGCTGAACCCGGCCTTGTCCATGATCAGGGAAGACTCGAATGCCTTGGCTGCGTTGGATGAGGACCGGGTGAGCTGGGCACAGAAGAAGCCGACCGCGTTCATGGCGTTTTTTCCTGAGTTCCTGTTACCGGGGGAGTCTGTGTAGCCGTAGGAGCCCCCGTCCTTGCCGCCACTGACGATCTTCAGGAAATTGCGGACTCCCTGCCATGTCTTTTCCTTGTTTGGAATCTTGATTCCCGACATTTGGGCACTGGCAAGGGCCATGACCATCCATCCACTTACCGAGAGGTCACCGCGTTGCTTGGGCTGGTATCGCCAACCACCTTCCTCGTGCTGCGAATCCACGATAAAGTCAATTGAGGCAACGGCTCTTTTCTTTATCTCCTGGTCCTTGGTAACGCCGTATGCCTCAACCAGGGCAAGTGCGGCAATGCCATGGTCATACATTGCATTGTTCAGCGGCCTGTCGCCGCGCATGTCGCCGGAGGCGGCGTTTTGCTGGCCAATTAACCAATCCAGTCCCCGCTTTACGTTGTCCTGGTATTTGCAGGGCTCGTCGTGCCGCTCGCCGCGACCATAAAGGGCAAGCAGGCTGAAGGCGGTGGCCGCCACATCGTGCCCGCTGACTCCTCCTGTCTTTGTAATGTCCCAACGTCCGTCCTCATCCTGCTGGGAGACCAAATAGGCAAGTGCCTTGTCCACTGCAGCCTCGGACTGGGCTGTGCCGCCAAGCTTGGCCATCACTTCTGGATCGGCCAGTGCACCCTCGCGCAGTGAATAGAGCATGCTTAACTGGCGGGCTGAGATCAACTCGTAGGTTGTATCACCGGCAATGTCGGCGGAGTAGAGGTCATAATCGACCTTCTGCTTGGAGACATCAGCAAGCTGCTCGGCCTGTGCCGCGGTAACAGCCTCCTTCTCACTGATTCCCACGGCCTGGTGCGGGCGGTTGGAGGCGAAGTAAAGTTTCAGGCTCTCCGGGTCAATGGCGGGATCGATTTCATCAAAGGGGGTGTTTACCTTTTCCGTGAGGGGCAGCGGCCAGGCATATTCCACTCCATCCCACTTGGACATCCAGATATCGTAGCCACCCTGTCCGCCAGGCCGGTCACTGGTGAAAAAAAGATATTTCCCGTCGCCGCTGAGGTCGGGACTGGTCTCGTTGAACTTGCTGTTGAGGGCACGCATCGGGCGCTCCTGACCCCAATTGTTGCCATCAGATAACATCAGGAACAGGTCGGAGTTGCCGTCCTTGTCCATCCTGACAAAGACCATGCGTGCGCCGTTTGAGGAGATAGCTGACTGCAGGATGGTGCTTTCCTTGGCGATGCCTTCAGCCGGCTGTGCCTCCTCCCACAACACGTGGCCAACCTCGACCTCCTTGGCCGCCTTGTTGAGCCCGCTCTGGTCCTGGTAGGAATACCAGCGAAAAAAGTCCAGGTAGTTCAAGACCCAGATGCTCGCCCCAAGGATCAATAGCAGGGCTCCCCAGCCGTAGGCCTTGAAGCGTTGTTTCTGGTCAAACCCAAGAAAGGTCCTTGAGTCGTTTTCAGCTTCGCTATCAACCTGTTCTTCAGGCTGCTTTTCGGGCTGCTTTTCGGGCTGCTTTTCAGCTGTGTCTGCCTCGGGCATATGTGGGCACTCCTACTGTTCGGTTTTTACGGCGATGTTGGCGCGCGGGACGCCAACGTGACGGCAGATGGACATGATGTTGGCCAGATAGAGGTGCTTGGCATCCTGATCACAGCGGATAAGAACCTTCAGTTCAGGTTTTTTCTGCAGTTCTGCCTCCATGAATGTATCGATTTCCTCTTCGGTGACCTGCTTGCCCTGTATGACATAGGCTCCGCTTTTGCGGATGTTTATCTTGACCAGGGTATCGGTTGACTGGGTGAGTGACTGGTTCCTGGCATCAGTGGGAAGGTTGACCATGTGGTCAATCTCCTCCTCCTTGAAGGTGGTGGTCACCAGGAAGAAGATGATGAGGATGAACATGACATCAATCATGCTGGAGAGATTGATGATTTCCCCGTCCCCGGAAGATGCGGAATTGCGGCGGCAGTTCATGCTTTTTGGAGGGCTGGAGATTAACTAGCTACTGGAGGAAGTGGAGCCCTTGAGGGCATGCGTGATCACAAAGTCGGTCCCGGCTTCATCAATATGGTCAATGACGCGGTCAGCCCGGGTCGACAACCACTGGAAGAGCAGGAGGACAGGAATGGCGATGGTCAGTCCGGCAGCAGTACTGACCAGTGCCTGGTAAATACCGTTGGCCAAATCCGCCGTCTTCGCAGCTCCTCCGCTCTGTGCAGTTTTCTGGAAGGCGTCAATCATACCGTAAACCGTTCCCAGCAGGCCGAGCAGGGGGCAGACTCCGGCAATCACGGAGAGTGGGCGCAGGCTACGCTTGATTTTTTCAGCCTCGCGTGAACCGGCATCCTCAATGGCCTTGCTGATTGCCTCGTGGCCCTCGTTGCGCCACTGGATCCCGGCCTTGAAAATATTGCCTGCCGGGGTTTTGGAGTCGCTACAGAAATCCTCGGCGGTATCGTTCTTTAAGGCATCACCGAGCCCGGCCATGAACTCCTTCGGCAGGATGCGGTCCTTGTTGAGTGAGATGAAGCGCTCAAGGGCTAGGGCTAGGGCCAGGATTGATGCGATAGCCAGAGGGATCATGACTGCGCCTCCCTTAAGGATCAGGGAGAACATTGTCTCGCCATTATCGTCGGCATCCGCGCCGGCGTCCTGGGCCATGGCCATGGAGGTGAATATCAGAAACAATGAAGCGCTGAAGAATAGGGCACGGCGCCAGTTTAGGGATGGTATGGTTTTGTAGGAACTTCGGTTCATGGTGTTATGGATATAGAAGATATAATTAGCTTGAGCGCAATTCGTCAAGGTATTGTCTGGCAACAATGGCTGCTTTTTCCTTGCTGTATCGGGTGATGACATCCTTGAAACGCTGACTGGCCTCGTCGCGCTTTCCCTGGGCGAGTAAGACCCGCCCGATTTCCAGCATGGACTTGGCCTGCCAGCTGGGATATTTCTTGAAACCAATCTCGATCTTCACAAATGTGGCGATAGCCTGCTCATACTGTTGCATGTTGAAAAAGCATTCGCCGGTCTGGAAACGGCCGCGAACGGTCCACAGGTCGAGGAGCTTGGGGTCGATGAACAGCTTGCTGTATTCATTGACGGCATCCTGGGGCTTGTCGTTTTTTTCCAGGGCGTAACCGAGCCCGAACTGGGCGTTGCGCAGCCATTTGCTTTCGCGAAAATTAGTAAGGAATTGTCTATAGGTATCAACGGCCTGCTTATGCTGACGGGTTAATGACTGTGTTTCACCCAGTCGCATTGTCAGTGTCTCGGCAAGGGCGGGATCAACTCCCGGCAGCTTGACCGCCTTGGCGAAATGATCCCTGGCAACCACTGTCTCCTTGAGCCTTAAGCGTGATTCCCCGGCCTGGAAGAGCATTGAGGCACGCAGCTTGGACTTGGGGTAGTCGGCAAGCAGTTGCTCGAACATGCCGGCGGCAACCTCGTGGTCGCCCTTCTTGAAGTGCGCGCTGGCCAACTGAATGCGGATCGGTTCCTTAAGGGTCTCATCCTTGAGGCTCTTCATGGTCTCGGTCAACTGGGCGATGACTTTCTCCTGGGCCCCGCTGTCGAGGTTCAACTCGGCCAGTTCACTTTGCACCTTGATCACGAGGGGGCTTTTCGGGTACTTGGCGAGAATCTGCTCATAGAGGCCAACAGCCCCCTTGTTGTTCTTGAGTCCCCGCTCAGCCCATGCCCATTCGTATAGTGCCTGGTCGTTGTTCTCTGATTTGGGATAGCTGGTCGTGAAGCGCTTGAAGTGGGCAGAGGCATTCTTCCAGTCTTCCTGCTTGGCGGTGGAGAGACCGGCATAGTAGATGATCAGGTTGAGCTTTTCATGGTCCTTGAACTGGCTGAGCATCTTCGGGAAATGCTTGGCGGCCACTTCAAAGTTGCTGGCATTGACCAGTGCGATGCCGTGCTGCAGGGCGGCATCGGCTCCCAGCGGGTGGGCGTTTGGGACTTTTGAGAAGCGTTCAGAGGCGGCTTCGTGTTTTTCTTCCGTGGCCTCAACCCATCCCAGGTGATACATCACGCGGGGTCGCTGGGCGGGAGCACCCTCCTTGAAGGGGTTATTTCCCTTCTTGGCAGACTCGTCCTCGCGCATGAAGCGTTCGAGGGCTGTGCGTGCCAGCTTGAGGTCGCCGCTCTCGTAGGCAAGGCGTCCCTGCTCAGCGAGTGCAAGCGGCAGGTGTGGGGTGGGTGCCCCGTAGTGGCTGACCAAGGTGAGAAGGTGGTCGAGTGCCTTTTCCTTCTGCTCGTTGCGGTCGTGAGCGACCGCCAACTGCATGAGGGCGGTATCAAGGTTTGGCTCGATGGTGACCGTACGCTTGTTGTTTTGCTTGCCTTCAATCTTTACTCGCACGGCGACGAATTCCTCAAGTGGCTTGATGCATTCCTGCCATTTCTCCTGGCGGAACAGGCAGTCGCCGACAACAAAGGATAATTGCGCAAAAAGCCGGCCCTCGGGTTTTTTCGCGAGCAGTGGCCCGGCACTTGCCAGTGCCTGTGGCCAGCGGCCCGCCAGGTGGTGAACCTGCGCGATGCGCAATTGGGCGGCGGGGACATTGGCGTGATCCTTGTGGGCAGTAATGAATTGAGTATAGGCCTTGGTTGCCTCATCACCGCGATTGAGCAGGAACATGTTTTCCGCCCGGATGAAACGCGCATCACCTGCAAGCTGGTGGTCTGCGAATTTGGCGATAAACCGGTCAGCGGCCTGCAGGCTGACGTTGAAGTCCTTAAGTTTGTGCTGGCAGGTGGCGTTCTGGGCAATGGCTTCGGCCATTTGCCCGAATTTCCCGCGTCCCTCGACACGTGCCAGGGTTGCCGAGGCGGTTTTCCAGTCCGGTTCCTTTTTGCTCATCAGGGCGTTTGCCAGGTCAAAATCCAGGTCATCGATAATGGGTAACTTGGTGAATTCCTTGCGCTTGACGGCTTCGCCGAGAATCTGTGCTGCGCGGTCAAAATTATCCCTGTGGGAAAATACCCGTGCCCACCAGAGGTTGGCCTTGGCGGCAATCAGGTCCTTGCCGGGTGCCAGCTGAGAAAACTGCCTGTCCGCCTTGTTGTATTCCTCGCGTTGCAGGAGGCTGCGGCCGATGTAGAATTTTGCATCGTTGACATGCGGGGCAGGCTTGCCCTTGGCATCGGGTTTGGCCAGCTTGAGGTAGGCCCCAAGGTCGGTTTCACACATCTCGAATTTTTTCAGCAGGAAACGAGTGATACCAAGACGGTATTGGCACTCGGCGGCGTCGTTGCCGGTCATTCCAGGAAGCGCCGCGGCAAAGGCGGGCTCGGCCTTGTCAAACTGCTTCAGGCTGGTGTGACATTCGCCAAGGAGGTAGGTTGCCCGTGTTTTCCAGGCCGGGTTTGCATCGAGGCCGGACACCTTAGCCAAGGCCTTGATTGCCTCCCCGGTATTTTTTTCCTGCTCAGGCTGCGGTGTATTTTCGGCGCTTGCAATCTGGTAGAAGGAGAAGCCGCGCTGATAGAGTCCGCGTGCAGACTGATCGGGTTTAGGGTTTAAGGCCAGCAGCTTTGTGGTCCACTCGGTGACTTTTTTCCACTCGGATTTGCCGAAGGCTATATCGCAGATTGCAGCCATTGCAGCGATCCTGAAGACGGGTTTTTTCAGCTTGTTGAGCTGTGAGGTGAAGAGCTGGCTGGCTTCATCCTTTTTTGTGCTGTACAGCATGCATTGCCCCTGCAGCATGATGATGTGTTCACGATCAATGGTCTTGTCCAGCCCGGGTTTAGCCAACAGCGCTGAGAAGTGCGGGATGGCTTTCTCGTATTGTTTCAATGCATACTGGCTCAAGCCCAGACCCCGGCGGGCGAGATCGGCCTTCGGGTGGTTGGCATGCTTTTGCAGAAATTCCTGGAACTGGCTAACGGCTACCGGGTAGAGCTTGCGGTTGTAAGCGGCGTTGGCGACGAAATACTGATCGAGGGCGGGGTCGTCCTGCGCCGATGACTGCAACGGGAGGATACACAGGAGTGCCAGCAGGATGCAGGAAAATCTGTTAGTGGCCCAAGAGTATATCGTCATCAAGGTTGTGTCTTGCTTGCCGCAGTGAAGGCTTCCACTCCTTCCGAAGGCCCCGCAAATAATATACAGGATATATTCAATAGCTTGTGAAATTTAATCTTCGATAACAAGTATCAAATAGAATGCTCTCAGGAGAGGGTATCTCACTGGCACTCCGATTTTTTTTAAAAAAAACCG
>CAWVVE010000067.1:0-7863 GCA_963933075.1 uncultured Verrucomicrobiaceae bacterium
GAAGGCACGCTTTCATCCCCGTTGAAGGATCCCCTGCGTAATGCGGAAGTGACAGAAATCAACGGCCACTACCTCGCCAAGCAAGGAGCAACCCTCCGGCTCAGGTTCGGTGCTCCCACACAAACCATCATGCAGCAGGACAACCGGCTGCTGGCCTTCTGGAAATTTGATGAGGGGACCGGGGCAACAGTCAATGACCTGAAAGCTCCCGGGGGAAAATCCCGGCTTATAGGCATTGATCCAAAGCAGGCATGGACCAAAGGGGTTGGTTTCGGCAAGACAGGTGCTGTCCTGCTCCGGGACGGCGCACATATCCAAACCCCCTATACCAAGAGCCTGCAGGGCAACAATTCTATTGCCTTATGGGTAAAGACCAAGGCTGGCGGGCTCCTCGTCAGTAAAGTCGCAGAGAATGGAGAAAATCTGCTGCCCGGCTCACGCATGATCGAGGTCACTCCCACAGGTGAGATCAAACTGACACTTTTAAATACCAGGGAGGAGATGATCCGCAGCACAGTCAAGGTCAATGATGACAAGTGGCACCATGTGGCCTGGACCGTGACAGAACAACCCGATGAGGGAATGCGGGTTGCCCTTGGCGCCGAGCACCGTCTCTACATTGACGCAAAACTGCAGGGACACATTAAAGTCAAACGCCCATACGGCGCCGAATCGGTTCGCAATCCGCTGACAATCGGCAAGGCGATCAGTTACCAGCAAGGCAATGGACAACCCGTTACAATCGCCGGCTTTAAAGGCAGCGTTGATAATCTGAGAATTTACAATTTCCCGTTAAACGGGGAGCAGATCGGCGCCTTCAACATGGTCGGCAGAAAAACATCACCTTTTGTAATCACTTCAAATCCCAAGAAAACAGTCCGCGTAGGCGAGAGGTTTGATTACTCCATCAAGTTTACCGGCGTTCCTACTGCCAATTTCAAGTTCAATACGCTGCCGGAATGGATGAAATTTGAAGGGCAGCTGACCGGTATCCCCACCGCCAAGGATCTCGGGCTCAGTAAGCCTATAAGTATTGTCGGCATGTCACCCCTGGGACCCGGGCAACAAATATTCAGCATCAATGTCCTGCCCCCCCTTGTGAGCAAGGAATGGGAGATCAAGGTAAATGGCAAGCCTGTGCCAACCCGCTACACCGGGCTGGGTATTGAAGCCGACCTGCCTCCCGGCAGCGGAAGCTGGCGATTCACCAATGAAAATCCGGCGCGCGGAAAATAAAAAGACTCAACTGCCAATAATCATGCGGCCACGCATTGCCTTTGCTTCCAAGGCAGGTAATGTTTTGACCCCAGGCACATAAGGCAAAGAGGTTTCACCATGCGAACATTCATCATCACTCTACTTGCCCTTGCCCCGTCTGCTATCGCAGTCCCGGCAGTGGACATCGTCCATTTCGATCGGCTGCACGCCCTGATGCAGCCAACCGCAGAGGAACTCAAGTGGCGGAA
This sequence comes from uncultured Verrucomicrobiaceae bacterium, assembly GCA_963933075.1. Lineage (GTDB taxonomy): Bacteria > Verrucomicrobiota > Verrucomicrobiia > Verrucomicrobiales > DEV007 > CACIUL01. The sequence goes on from CAWVVE010000067.1 coordinate 1,467, forward strand.
AATTCCCTGGCGCACCAGCCTTTGGCAGGCACGGATCGACGCGGCAGCCGCCGGTAAACCAATTTACCTCTGGGAAATGGACGGCCATCCGCTCGGGTGCACATGAAATAATGGTGTAATCGACAGGTTGTCGAGCTTCTCTAATCCGGACATCATCAGCGTCCTGCGGGAAAACTTCATCCCTGCCACCGACAACGACTGGTTTAACCGCCGCCGTCAGGACGCTGCAGGAAAATTCTTCCGGTCAGTGGCCGCCCAGGGACCGCGCAAGGGAAACGGCACCAAACAGGGTCACTATATCCTCACCGCTTCAGGTAAACTGCTTGGATTCAATAACAATCGCTCCCTCGATCGGCGCAAAAAATTCATCAGGGAAGCCCTGGAAAAATGGCATGCCCTGCCTGCTTCCGAGCGGGAACCCGCCGCGATCAAGGTAACTGCCCTGGGCACGGGACAGGTTGACAAAAAATACCATGCCAGTCCCCCTGCAGGGGGCATTGTGCTCGTTGCTTCCGCCCGCGTTCTCAAAACCGGATCAACCGCCCGGCTTGAAATCTGCTCCGCTGATGACCTTGAGCAAGGCTGGGGCCACATGGCTGCCGTAGACCGCATGTGGATTCGCAGGGAAGAATGGCAGTCGCTGATCAGTGCTGCTGAAAGCAGGGGGGAAGTTCCTCAACGCCTGGCCTATCGCCTGTTGCGCTACCAGTTGGTCGATTTTACCCGCGGTGAACCTCCCCACTGGAAACGTGAGGAAGTACGCCACTTCACCATGAAGATCATGCCGGCTGAAAAATCCGGACACTATGTCATCAAGGGCACCGCCCTCATGGCTTCAGCCGCTGATCCCGCGACAGCCAAGCGCGGGTTCGAAATAAACCTTCTCGGCAAAATAGAAACCGATACTTCCGGCAAGCCTCTCCGCTTCGACCTGGTCGCGCTCGGTGATCACTGGGGTGATGGACCCTATACCAAAGGTTCCCGCCCGGGGCGCACACCGCTGGGTATCTCTTTGCACCTCGGTAACCCGGACAACCCCATCGATCTCATCCGCCCGCAGGGAAGCCGATGGCTCCAAGGTTACTGGGAAGCCGAGAAACATTGAGCATCAAAAAGTAAATCCTTCAACCACCGGCAACCGCGCCAACATATCCTCAGCCATGCCCATTAAGTTCCTCCACACCCGCATCCGTGTCAGTGATATCGACAAGTCGATCGGTTTCTACGAGAAGCTCGGCTTCAAACTCACCAGGCGAAACGATAAATCCCCCGCAGGAAACCGGCTTGCCTTCCTTGAAATTGAAGCCAGTGAGCACTTCCTTGAGCTTTGCTACTCGCCTGATTTCAAGGTTGAGTTCCCCGAGGATTTGATGCACACCTGCGTCGGGGTCGAGGACATCATCGAATACTGCGGGAAGATTGAGCAAAGCGGAATTGAAATATGGCCTGAAGCTTGGCGGGAGAAATTCTCGGGAGGGGAAATGAAGATGGCATTCGTCACCGACCCGGACGGTTACGAGGTGGAAATCCTCGAGAAACAGTAACCAGTGCCAGCTAGCACATGTATCTGCTCGCTCCGCTCGTCAGTGCACTCATCTATCCTTTCGCCAGCCTTTTCCTGAAGCGGGCGATCGGGGAAGGAGGGGGCCTGTTACGCACCGCCTTCCTCTCCAACATCGTCCTGTTCGCGGTTTTCCTCCCCGCGCTTCTCTTCAACCAGACTGCACCGCAGTGGTCACACATCGGTTGGCCATTGCTCGCCGGGCTTTGTTTCTTCGGTGGCCAGGTTTTCACTTTCCTTGCCATTCGTGCCGGCGACGTCTCCTTACAGGCTCCGCTAATGGGCATTAAGGTGATATTTGTTGCCCTCTTCTCATTCTTCCTAAAGCCCGATGAGGTACCGCCACTGCTCTGGGTCGGATCAGCCCTTACCGCAATGGCCATCTTCCTTCTCGGGGGTGCCAGCCTGAAAGCCTTGCTTGAAAACAGCCGCACCGTGCTCTGGTCTCTGATTGCCTGCGCCTGCTTTGGCGGCAGTGACAGCCTGGCGGGTTACCGCAGTGCGGATTTTGGCCGCATCCCCTTTATCATCGTCATGGTAACAGTAGTGGCCATCGGTTCGCTTGCTTTAGTGCCGTTCTTCTCCGCGCCGCTGAAGGACATCCCGCGCCATGCACGAAACCTTGCCATGCTTGGCGGTCTGGCGATCGGCCTGCAGGGAATCATCCTCAACCTGTCGCTGGCGTTTCTTGGCCAGGCAACGGCCATGAACATCGTCTATTCAACCCGGGCTCTGTGGGGAGTGCTTCTTGTATGGCTGCTTGGCCACAAGCTGGGCAACCACGAGGCCGCTGAGCGTGGGCATGCCGTCATGACCAGGCGCCTTGCAGGAGCATGCCTCTTAAGTGCCGCTGTAATGACGGTTTTCCTCTAGCCAAAGGGAACGAGCTTCCGGGCCGCCATGCCCGTTACAAACAAAAAGGCATTTTGTAATCACTTTCATGCCGATAATCATTTATAATGGAAAGGAAATGGATTCACACCAAGTCATCAAGGATGCCTGCGACAAACACGGCACAAAGGAGATTGCCGCTCATCTTGGCGTTTCCCTATCCCTTGTATACAAGTGGGCACAACCAAAGCCAAAAACAGGAAGCGGAAGTCGTAACCCGCTTGATCGTGTCATTGAACTCATCAATAGCACCCGGGACCCAAGGATTATTGCATGGATCTGCGAGCAGTCGGGTGGTTACTTTGTGCGCAACCCGGAAAGCATGAGCGGGGAAAAATACGAGGTGATGCCCGCAACATCACAGATTGTCGAGCAGTTTGCCGCCTTGCTGGCCGAGATTAGTAAAGCGGCACATGATGACTCCATCACCAGCAGTGAATCCAAGAGAATTCGCAAGGTCTGGGATGCTCTCAAGTCATTCACGGAGGGCTTTGTGAACTGCTGCGAGGATGGTGATTTCAAGAAAATGCCAAACAATTGACATTCGCTTCGCTGTTGTCTTCCGGAAAAATGCCGGATTTACCGGACACTCTCTGCTTATGGATCCGCTCAAATGATCCCCTTGATGCTGATATCTTCCCTGCTAAAGGGGCAATTTAATGCAATCATGTAGGTAATACCGACTTGGCAGCAGGACTCACGGGGTTAAAATGAGCGCCCAATGAACCCGCGTCTTCAGGACAAAAAAGCAATCATCACCGGTGGAGGATCGGGGATTGGTGCGGCCATCTGCAACCGCTTTGCCGATGAGGGTGCCAACCTGACCATCCTCGACCTGGATGCCGATGCAGGACAGGCCGTTGCTGATTCTCTCGGAGGGAAATTTATCCATTGCGACGTCGCTGATGAACAATCCGTGATGGAGGCCTTCGGCCAGCTGGACGATCACCCTCTGGACATTCTCGTCAACAACGCTGGAATTGCCCATGTCGGTGACATCGCGACGACATGCCCGGAAGACTTCGACCGCGTAATGAGGGTAAACGTGCGCGGCCCTTATCTCTGCAGCCGTGCTGCATTACCCTCAATGTTGAAGCAGGGCAACGGCTGTATCCTCAACCTCGCTTCGGTAGCGGCCAAGCTCGGGATTGCCGACCGCTTTGCCTACTCCACCAGCAAGGGGGCTGTCTATAGCATGACCCTCTCGATAGCGCGTGACTACGTGAAGCGTGGTATCCGCTGTAATTGCCTCTGCCCGGCCCGTGTGCATACGCCATTTGTCGACAACTACCTCAGGGAGAATTATCCCGGAAAGGAAGCTGCCATGTTCTCTGAACTTGAAGCCACCCAGCCAATAGGACGGATGGCAAAACCGGATGAAATCGCAGCGCTTGCCGCATACATTTGCTCTGAGGAGGCCACCTTTGTCACCGGTGCCGCCTTCGATATTGACGGTGGGTTCACCCTCCTTAAATAAGCCACCAACCCCATAAAAAATGAAACTTATCCGTTTTGGAGATCCAGGAAAAGAGCAACCAGGCCTTCTGCTTGATGACGGCAGGCGAATTGACGCTACGGGGGCAACCGTTGACTATGACGAGAATTTCTTTGCTTCCGGGGGACTGGAAAAACTGCAAGAATGGTCTGTTGAGAACGCCGGTAAAGCCCCTGAGATCAACCCCGCCACACGCCTGGGATCACCGGTCGCGCGCCCAAGCAAGTTACTCTGCATTGGCCTTAACTTCAGGGATCATGCCGCCGAGACCAATACCCCCCTGCCTGAAGAGCCGGTCCTTTTCAGCAAGGCAACTTCCGCCCTCAGTGGCCCTTTTGATAATATCATTGTCCCGCGAGGCAGTGAACAGACAGACTGGGAGGTCGAGATCGCCGTTGTCATCGGTAAACGTGCCAGCTACATCACCGAGGCCGAGGCACCCGACCATATCGCAGGGTATGTATTGCACAACGATGTCAGTGAACGCTCATTCCAGAAGGACCGCGGCGGGCAATGGGTAAAGGGTAAGAGCGCCGACAGCTTTGCGCCCCTCGGCCCCTTCATGGCCACTGCCGGCGAGATCGCCGACGTCAACAATCTCGCGATGTGGCTCACCCTCAATGGTGAAAAAATGCAGGACGGCAACACTTCAAACCTCATTTTCAATATACCTCACATTGTCAGCTACCTGAGCCAGTTCATGTCATTGCTCCCGGGTGACATCATCTCAACCGGCACGCCGGCAGGCGTTGGCATGGGCATGGACCCTCCGCGTTATCTCAGCCCCGGTGACGTTGTTGAGCTGGGCATTGATGGACTCGGAAGCTCCAGGCAGAATGTTGTCGCCTATAGTGCTTGAGCATTGCTTGATTTAACTAAAAAATTCACCCTTTCTCAACATGGATCTACAACTGAAGAACAAGCGCATACTTGTCAGCGGAGGAGCCAAGGGCATCGGTGCAGCAATCGTGCGCTCCTTCGCCGCTGAAGGAGCTATCCCCGTGATCTTGGGCCGCAACCCGGATGAGGCACAGGAACTCATCGAGGAAATCAAGTGCGGGTACTCCTTCCACGTGGAACTCACCGACCTCGGACAAATCCAATCGGCAGTGGATCAAGTCCATGATCAAGTAGGCGAGGTGGATATCCTCATTAACAACGCAGGTGTCAATGACGGTGCCGCCCTCGACGATAGCCCGGAGAATTTTGTTGCCTCGCTGAAAAAAAACCTCATCCATCCCTTTGCCCTTGCCCACCACCTGCTCAGCGACCTCAAGAACACCCGGGGCAATATCGTGAATATTGGCTCCAAGGTAGCCGACACCGGGCAGGGAGGCACCTCAGGATACGCCGCTTCCAAGGGGGGAATGAATGCATTAACCCGGGAATGGGCCATTGACCTGTCCAAGTTCGGTATCCGCGTCAATTGTGTGGTCCCTGCGGAGGTAATGACCCCGCTCTATGCAAAATGGCTGGCAAAATCACCCGACCCGGCAAAAGCCGAGGACAGGATAAAATCCACCATACCGCTTGGCAACCGCTTCACTGAAGCGCATGAAATCGCCGACTTGGTGGTATTCCTCGCTTCAGAGCGCTCATCCCACACCACCGGCCAGGTGATGTATTCGGACGGCGGTTATACCCATCTCGACCGGGCATATACAGATCCCCCGCAATGATCGAGAAAACCGATACCCTTGTCATTGGCGGAGGGATCATTGGCCTTTCCACTGCCTACCACCTGAGCCGTGGCCGGAACAAACGCTCAGTAACCGTGCTTGAAAAGGAAAACCGACTCGCTGCCCATCAGACCGGAAACAACTCCGGGGTTCTGCACTCGGGCATCTACTACAAACCGGGCTCCCTCAAGTCAATCAACTGCCGCCAGGGGAAACGCGCCATGGAACGCTTCTGCGCACAGGAGGGCATCGACTACGATGTCTGCGGGAAAGTCATTGTCGCCCTTGATAAGAATGAACTTCCTGCATTGCATCGCATCCTTGAACGTGGCAGGGCCAACGGCGTGAAATGCCGCCTGATAGGCATCCACGAACTCGCAGAGCTTGAACCCCATGCCGCAGGAATAGCAGCCATTCATGTGCCTGAGGCGGGAATTGTCGACTATCGCCAGGTATGCCGCCGCCTGGCTGAAAAAATCCGTGCAGCCGGCGGACAAATCCTGACCGGCGAAGAAGTGACTTTTATCACCCCTACCAGAACCTCGGTATCGGTTCAGACCTCAAGCGGAAAAGATTTTTCAGCGACACATATGGTAAACTGCGCCGGGCTCTACTCCGACCGCATCGCCGACCGCGGAGGTGACCGGCCACCCTTGAGGATTGTGCCCTTCCGGGGAGAATACTACGAGTTGGAGGCATCCGCGCACAAGCTGGTCAATAACCTGATTTACCCGGTTCCTGACCCCAACTTCCCGTTTTTGGGAGTGCATT
>CAWVVE010000068.1:0-7838 GCA_963933075.1 uncultured Verrucomicrobiaceae bacterium
CGGTATGGTGAACGAAGAATTTACGGTAGGTAACTGGATGCAGATTAGCGATCACCTGAACTTGACGGGAACCTCGCCGCTGCTTGGGGAAGGGAATTTTCTCGACATGAGTTCGGTTTATTCAGCTGAGTTGCGTGACCGGTTTTCCCAGGCGGCCAAATTGGAGGGGATATCTCTACATGAGGGGGTTTATGCAGGGATGCTTGGGCCACAATATGAAACTCCTGCCGAGGTAAGAATGTTGAAGTCACTTGGCGCGGATGCTGTCGGTATGTCGACTGTTCTGGAGACGATCCAGGCAAGGGCACTGGGACTGGAGGTTGCGGGGTTTTCCTGCCTGACCAATCCTGCCGCCGGGCTTGGCAACAGTCACCTTGATCACGGGGAAGTCCTCAATGTCGGAAAGCAAGCTGCCGGAAACATGGTCAACTTGTTGCTTTCTGTGCTCAGGAACATGACGTGAGTCCCTGGAAGGGGGAATTCTTCAGGAATCCGTTTCCCTTGAGCGGGGCTCGCGCTTGTCAGTCCCGGCAGAGCTTGGTGAGGTGACAAACGGGCCGCCTTCAAGCGGTGCGCTCTCGGAGAATGCGACATCTGGCATCTCACTTTGTTTGCCGGCAAGGGGAAAATCTTTGCGCAACGGGAAGAACGGATAACCTTCCCACATCAGAATCCGGCGCAGGTCAGGATGCCCCTTAAAGGTGATGCCGAACATATCGTAGGCTTCGCGCTCATGCCAATTGGCCGTGGGCCAGATGTCAGCGACCGATGGTAATTCACGCTCTGCTTCATCGACGCCTGTTTTAACTCTGAGGTGGCAGCCGTATTGGTAAGAATATAACTCGTAGACAACTCCGTAGCGCGGGTCTTCATCCATGTTGTCGATGCCCGAGAGGTCGACAAGATAATCAAATAACAGGACTTCTCTGCAGAATTTCAGAGCATCCTTTATTCGTGACCCCGGGATTACCACTGATACTTCGTCCCTAAACATGGAACTGCCATGAAAATCCTTTCCAAGTTCCTGTTCGAGTTTACTCGAGGCTTCCGTGGCGTCCATAATGGGAATTTTCGTGCAGGGGGGAGTTTAGCTTATGTCCTCCAGAAGTTCGCGCTTCTGTGCGAGCAGCGAATCTTCTTCTGCAATTTTTGTTTGCAGGCGCATGAGCCCCTCAAGCAGTGCTTCCGGACGCGGGGGACATCCACTGATGTAGACATCGACAGGCAGCAGGTGGTCAATGCCTTGTAAAACGGCATAACTGCGATACATCCCGCCAGAAGAAGCGCATGCTCCCATGGCAATCACCCATTTGGGTTCAGGCATCTGGTCATAGATACGCTTTACAGCAAGGGCCATTTTGTAGGTGACAGTACCCGCCACGATCATCACGTCACTTTGCCGAGGTGAGAACCGCATGACTTCCGCGCCGAAACGAGAGATGTCAAAGCGGGATGCACCAGTAGCCATTAGCTCAATTGCGCAACAAGCCAGTCCCATCGGCATTGGCCACAGGGAATTACCGCGCATCCAGTTAATCGCTGAATCTAGGCGGGTGAAAATGATATTACCCTCAATTTTTGAGTCGTAAGCAGCGGGAGCAGTTTCGGTTGCCATGTGAGCTTTTGCTTGATTTATCCAAACCTAGGTCTGGGGAGAGGACCGGCAAGTTCTTTGTGAAATTTTTCACAAGGCTGCGAATTTACGGCTTGATCGGGCTTAGTAAAGAGAAGGATACTTTTAACGTAAAAGATGTCCAAATAACATATAATTTGCAGATTAAAAGTTAGCTGTAGTATTCCTTTTGATTTAAAACATGACACTGGTGGCAGCTTTACAGGAATTTTGTTAACCTGTTGTCCCCTGAGTGACTATGTTGGCCAGAGCGTAAATTAATTATCCTTATGAGCGAAGAAGACGTGAGTCCCCCGGACTCTCCAGCAACTGATACCTCTGATACGGGGAAGGAGGATATTATTCCCGGCTCGGTTAACAAGCAGCCGCAGGCCCCGGAAGCAAACCCTGCGCAAGATCCCAAGAAGAAAAAGCTGGGCATTAGTAATTCACTTTTGCTGGGCATTTTTGCCGCCTGCCTTCTTATTGTATCTGTAGGCTCGGCATTCTTTGACATATTTTTGATCTTGCCTTTTGCCGCCGGGCTGACGCTTTTTGGCTCATTGTGGTATGTCTCTATACGCCGTCGTTCATCCTCTGGTGGTATTATTTTTTACAGCCACAGCCAAATCCTGTATTATTGGCCTATTTGGGCTGGGGCATTCCTGATTCATGATTTAATCGAGCTTCCTGGAATTTCCACGTCGGTGGATATTGTCAATGACAGCGCCATGTTTGCGCCGCCCCAGATGGCCTTGTTACATTTGCTGGTGCTGGCGGTGGTGGTGTTTTTTACAAGCGTGAATATTCGCGGTGTGTGGGCGGTGGTATTTGCGGTCACATTGCTGGCCATTGGATTGGCGTTGAGTGTCTTAAACTGGTGGCCCCAGGTTTTCGAGTATCTTGGCGGGCTTAGCCTGTATGCGGACCAGGGCTTTTATAAGGTTATGGGAGTGGCGCTGTTTCTTCCCTGGCTGCTGGTGGTGTTTATTTTCGACATACGCCGTTTCTTTCACTTTCTACCGACACAGATCACCATGGTTAACGAGATAGGGGAGGGTGAAAAAAACTACGATTCAATTGGGGTGGTGATGGAGAAGAAACGTGACAATTTCATGCAGCATATGGCGCTCGGCTTTGGTTCGGGTGACCTTATTTTAACCCCGAAAGTTGCCGATCGAGAGGTAATCATCTTTCCGAATGTGCTCCGGATAAATCGTGTTCTTGATCAGATACAGGAAATTCGTGAAAGGCGAGGGCGCAATCTGATTTAATATGCCCGTGGATTATCCCCGCTTGGTTCTGTTCATCCTGGCTTGGTCTGCCGTCTTCGCACGGGCCCAGTCCTTCAATGATTTTGATCAGCCTCCACATGATTACTGGACGGCTCAGATGAACGATCCCATGACGCGGTTGCTGGGCGAGGTGGAGAGTGGAGAGAAGGTGATCAGCGAAAAACCGGGATTGCCCCTGGTTCAGCGATTACTCAAGGAGCTTGGTATCCCTGTTGAGTCGCAGGTGCTGGTGTTTTCGCGCACCAGCCTGCAGCGGGGCATTGTTTCCCCTGCAAATCCGCGTGCCATATTTTTCAATGAAGAGACCTACCTGGGATGGATGCCCGAAGGAAGGATTGAGATCGCAAGTTCTGACCCGGAGAGGGGATCGGTTTTCTTTTTCCAGCGTAAATTGGATGATCGGCGGGGCAAGCTCTTTGTGAGGGACCGGTCCTGCATAGGATGCCATGCCGGGAGTGCTACCAATTTCCTTCCCGGATTACTGGCAAGATCCGTGTATCCGGACGGCAAGGGAAGGAGCCTGAGGTCGGTGGATTCTTTTGAACGTGTTGGTCACCATGTCCCGTTGGGTGACCGCTGGGGCGGTTGGTATGTGACCGGGGGGCATGATGAATTACAGCACATGGGTAATTCCATTGCTTCCCGGAATGATGGGGGCCTGGATTTAATCCGTGATGATGCAGTGGGACAGAAGGGATTAAGGCATTTGTTGGATGTTTCCAAATATCCTGTCGCCACCAGTGATGTAACAGCTCTACTTGTGCTGGATCACCAGGTCAGCATGCATTTTAAACTAATGGAGGGGGCCTATATCGTGAGACAGGCGATCCATGATGCCGCCCGGAAAGGGAAGGGGATTTCCAGCGACCCGCCGGAGAGTTTAACCAAAGCGCTCAACCTTGCAGCAGAGCAGATTGTCAATCATCTCTTGTTTGCGGACGAGGCATCCATTGGAGGAAAGCCTACGCGTGGGGATGGTGTATTTGTTAAGTCCTTCCTTTCTCGGCGGGTTGCCGACAGCAAGGGGCGTTCCCTCAGAGATTTTAATCTGGAGGATAGAATATTCCAGTACCGCTGTAGTTACATGATCCGCTCCAGATCATTCAGCGGCCTTCCCACGGCTCTCAGGAAGTCAATATTTCGCCGGTTGCACGAGGTGCTTGCATCAAAAATCGCGTTAAAGGATTATGATTATTTCCTTCCTGGTGAACGATCTGTGATCCTGGAGATTCTGAACGAAACCTTGCCCGGGTTTAAGGATGCACTTTAGTGCTCGTCCTTGTGGTGCTTCTTTAACAGGTCGCGACCGAAGTCGCCGTTAAAGTCCCGCCAGACGGCATGCACATGATTGGGCCCGCCTTGTGTATTGTCGTATTCGAAGAGGAAATCCTTGCTTTGGATACGGTAATAATGCCCTTCATTCCGTTCATGTCCTCCCGCCCATGCAAAATGTAGTTTCTTGTCGCCGTCGATAGGTTTGCGACTGTTAATTTCCTCAACAATCTCCGGGCGGTATTTTGATGCATAATGCGAGAGGAGGTTCAGTAACATGCCTTGTTGCTTGGGGTTAAGTTTCTGGTAAGGAATCCCTTTAACAGGCAGGAAGGTTTTCCGCTCCGCACGGGGCTGTTGCTTGGTAATAATGTCGGCCGGAGCTTTTGCCGCAAGCGTGGCAAGTGTGAGTTGTTCGGCATTCAAGGATTTCACCAGGGCACGAGCAAGTTCCTGTTCATTATCAAGAACCTCAAGTCCCTTGAAGGGACCGTCTGTCACCCGGGCTGGATTTGTCCCGAAAAATGAAGGAGTCACGGAAAACGTTTCTCCCTTAATGACGGCAACATTGATGGAAAGGTGATGTCCCTCAAACCTCCACGCCCATGTGGTTTTCGGGCCAGGTTTACCAAAGATCGAGACGTAGTAAAGTTCCGGGTCCCTGATCGGGTTTTTGTTTTCTAGCTCATGAAGGATGGATTCAAGGGTCATGATGGTGGTTGCCTGTCCGTATCCCCTGTTACTCATGGCGGTGGCCAGCAAGGCGTGTGCCAGGAGGCGTTGGTTTGGCTTCATATCCTTAATGACCAGCCCTTTTCGTTTCCCTGTCGGTTTGATGAACTTGTCCGGAATGAAGAACCAATTCTCGCGGTGTTGGTCGGTCGGCTTGAATGTTGCCCTGGAACGCTGTTCATCATTGAGGGAAGCCAGGAATATATTCGCGGCTTTTGCCATTTCCTCTGCGGTATTTCCATGGCCGGAATTGTGAGCAATTACGGGTGATGCGCTTAACAGGGCAACGGAGGCAATAAAGTTACGGATCATGATGGTGTTTTAGGTGGTTTTTGTGAAGTTGTTAAGGATTAAGTTTAACGCATACCAAGTGGCGTTTATCACGGGCAAAAAGTTGGCCGTTGCTCAGCGCTGGCATTGCCCGAGTATCCGCCCCCAGTATCTGGCCGCGTGCGGCCGGCTTAAAAGAGCTGCCGCTGGCTTTTGCAAGGATGAGTTCCCCGCGTTCTGTCAAGATGATGAGGGTTTTTCCCGCGAGGGTGATAGTGCCTGCCGCCATTCGGCCGGATTGCCATTTCAACGCACCGGTGAGGGCATCGATACACCGCAATTCAGTGCCAGTCTCCTGGCGCCCGTGAAACCCGATCAGGTGCCCTTCAAAGTTTACCGGGGTTGCATAGTGGCAATCAAGTTTTTGGTGGGTTTTCCATATAGGTTTGAGTAATTTTTCCCGTGGGGAAATCTGCCATAGGCTAGCACCAACTCCATAACATGCCGAGATGAAAACCCTGCCGGGAGAGACAATGACCGGGCTGGCTGCGTTTACTGAGGCATGCATTGATGCACGATTTGCATGATCAATAATAACGTTTCCGTTGGAGGGATTTAGGCATACGAGGCCGTTGCGGGTGAAGCAGATCGCGATTGCTTCTCCTGATATGTTTGCCATAACAGGCGATGCGTAACCGGCTTCATGATCAGTTGCCTTCCACTTTAGAATGCCAGTTTCAGTGTTTAACCCGACAATTCCGGCACTTGTCCCGCCGATCTGCAGGATTAGCGTGTCATTGATAACAATTGGTGAGCAGGCGCGACCGAAGAACCCCTTCTTTGAATCTAATTTCTCCTGCAGATCGACCGACCAGATGCATTCTCCCGTGACAGCATTGATACAGTGCGCGATTCCTTCAGCGCCCAGCAGATATATTTTCTTTTCATGAACCACCGGGACTGAGCGTGGGCCGTTATCGAACCCGAAGTCATCGGTATAGTCCGTGATGTAGTGAAAGGTCCATTGAACCTCGCCGTTTTTTGTGGAGAGTGCTTCAAGCACAGCCCGGTTGTTTTGACGGTGAAAAATAAAGACCTGACCCTCACTAACGACAGGGCCGGAAAAGCCACTGCCGAGTTTGTGTTTCCAGATGATCTCAGGTTCATCTCCGGGAAATTCCGGGAGCAGGCTTTCACCGTGGGCGGTGCCATTGCGATGCACACCGAGGAATTGTGGCCAGTCGCCTGCATCTGCAGGAACAACAAGGCACAACAGGATGGCAAGATTGATGAGGGCGGGTCTGTGGTTCATGACTATCCTGGATACCATATTTGCCGGGGTTGATTAGCCGGTCTATTAAAATCCCATGCGCGATCGATGAGTCGCTTTAAATCAACCTGGGGTTTCCAGTTGAGCATGAATTTCGCCTTGGAATTGTCCAGCCACGTGGAGTGGTACGGAGTTTCAACGGCTACGCTTGGAATATTCCTGGCCTGCTTCAGGTAATTCGCGACCTGTTCGTAATCGACAGGTTCATCCATACAGATATTAAAGGTTTCGTCGATCGCTTGCTGTGGTTGGGCAATAGCCGCAAGGATTGCGCTCACAAGGTCATCGACATGCACAAAGTTTCGTTTAACGGGATTTCCCCCGCTATCAAGCATTAACGGTACGGTATCTTTTTCCAGATATGCATCGGCTTTTTCCGCGCCGACAAGGTCCCGCCAGCAAGGACCTCCAAAGACATCCTTGCCGAAGGTGAGGCTGTACTTGAAGTCGTCTTTTTCCATGATCCACGGCGCGCGCAGGCAGCATCCTGGAAAGCCATATTGAATCTGGTATTGCTCTAACATCACTTCTTCGATCACCTTGGAAAGCGCATAACAACCGGGATAAGCACTGTGCGGTTGATTTTCTGTGACCGGCATGTGGTGCGGGTAGAAGAAATGTCCCATGGAGGCATCTCCTCCAATCAGGATGAATTGTTCGAATGCGGGGTTTTGCCGGCATTCTTCCAGCAACCAGAAAAGTCCCTTAACACTAACATCCATCACGTCATCAGGAGTTTCCTTGCAGGTGGCCAAGTGTAATACGTGGGTGATGTTCTCGGTGGCTTTTTTAACTGTATCGCGATCAGCAATGGAACCGTGAATCACCTCGATGCGTTCGTGGGCAGCAACACTGCGGTTGTGGCACAGTGCGACGATGTTGACGTCCGGATGGTTTTGGTCGCTGAGAATTTTTTTTAAAAAAGTCTTTCCGACTTTTCCGGTAGCTCCTGTAATAAGAATTCGCATTGTTACAAGCAAACACTGCGGGAGGATGCCGGGCAACCCTTGGTTATTTAAGTCTTCAAATTATTTTGGCTTTTCGGGTATTTAGGATTTGCGAAGTAAATAAAGGGGAATTATGAAATACAAACGACTTATTAATACCGTTCAGCCATGCCTTTACAAGCTTCTGCCCGACACTTCCCCAAGTCATCTTCAATATGGTTAGGCATGCTATTGTGGGGGTTTCAGTGTTTAGTGGTAATGATCGGTATTTTTGCATTGCTATTCACTTTTCTTGTCGGCAAGTCCTATGGCTTATTATTCATTGGAATGGCTTGCGCGTTTCCCGGCATTGTGGGCAAGGGTGTCCTGATCGACACTCG
>CAWVVE010000069.1:0-7802 GCA_963933075.1 uncultured Verrucomicrobiaceae bacterium
GGTTCTTGAAGGATACCGACGGCGATGACGTGGCCGATGTGCGCATCAACATGCTTGGCGGGATTGACTCGGCTGACACGCACCATGCGATGAATAATTTCCAGTATGGGCCTGATGGTGGACTCTACTACCAACGCGGGGTCTTTCATGTCAGCAATATCGAAACCCCCTGGACCGCACCGCGCAAGGATGGAGCCTCAGCCATGTATCGCTTCAATCCGCGCACTCACACCTTTACCCTGCATGCCGGTAACAGTCCAAACCCGCACGGAATTACCTTTGACAGATGGGGCTACCATTATGCCACGGATGGCACGGGGGGCCGCTCCTATCAGGTGGTGCCAAACGGTAACGGCTTCAAGATGCGCAACCTGCTCAGGAAAGAAGTCCGGCCTGTCGCATCCAGCGGAATCATCTCAAGCGCCAACTTCCCCGACGACAAGCAACAGTGTTTCATGCTCTGCAATACTATCGGTTTTCTCGGCCTGAAACACTACAAACTGGATCGTAACGCCGACACAGGGGAGGCCAACGGCACCCCCCTTGGTGACCTTTTTGTGTCGGATGACCGCAATGTCCGCCCCTCAGATGCTGATTTCGGCTCTGACGGTGCACTCTATATCTCCGACTGGCACAACGTCATCATCGGCCACATGCAGCACAATGTCCGTGACCCAAACCGGGACCACGCGCATGGTCGTGTCTACCGGATGGTCTACACCAAGAAGCCTTTGCAAAAGCCGGTAGCCATTGACGGTGAGCCGATCACAAAGTTGCTCGACAATCTCAAGCACCCAATCGACGGCGTGCGCTATCGCACCCGCATTGAGTTGAGTGAACATCCCACCGAAAAGGTGATCGCGGCCGCTAAAAACTGGGTAAAGCAGTTTGATCCCGGCAAGGCTGAAGAAGCCCACCACATGCTGGAAGCGCTCTGGGTCATGCAGGCGCACAACGTCATGGACGATGCACTTCTTGCCAAATTGCTTGTAAGTGCTGACCCGCATGTTGTCCGTGGGGCAAAAACCGTGCAACACTACTGGTATACAGTGGACTTTACCCGCGGCGGCGGGGCACTGGCCAAGGTGGAGAAGCAGGAGATTCCACCCGCGCGCGTGGAGGTAAAGGGTGATGTTACGGAAGTTGAACTCTCCAGCCTTCCCGAGCAGCTCAAGTATAACCTTAAGGAATTCAAGGTGAAGGCCGGCAGTAAGGTCAAGCTGACCTTCCATAATGCCGAGGTTATTCCGCATAATTTGCTGATCGTCCAGCCTGGCTCCAAGGCAGAGATCGGCAATCAGGCAATAGCCATGGGACAAGCAGCCCTGAAGCAATCACCAAAAAACGACAAGATTATAACCGGGACCAAGATGCTGGAACTGGGGCAATCTGAAACCCTCAGTTTCACTGCCCCGGCAAACCCCGGGGATTATGAATTCCTATGCACCTTCCCGGGACACTGGCAGGTGATGAATGGTATCATGAGGGTTTCAAAATAACGTAACCCCCCTGCTTGATTTCCCGTGACCTGTCACGGTATGAAACGGCCCGTGATTTCACGGGCCGTTTCAGTATAATGCACGGGATGCAATGTTCATACCCCCGCAGGCTTTAAGGGCTGCGTTAGAAATAATACCGGGCGGCACGACAACCCTCCTGCTTACTCCGAGCTTTTCAATATCCGGCAACGCTTAACAAGTAGCTGTAATCCGCGGATATAATCCCATGCGGGAATATTGGACTGCAGCTCGCCCATGACAAAGGACAATTTCCCCGCCGTCAAACGCACAGATTCATAATCAGCGGCTTCAAGCGCCGTCGCCAAATTGTCAATTTGATGGGCAAGCCCGTTGCCGATGCCATTGAGATGACGGCCATGGATATTATTCAGGCTACTGAAAACTGCTTCATAATCCGCCTCAAGGCCCCTTGCTGTCCTGGCAAGGATGATGATTTCCTGATCAGTGGATAATAAAGAGTCAACCTGAAGGGATTCCTCCAAGGCGGGTGAGCGTAGGTTCCCTTTTGAGAGAGGAAGGGAAATGCGGCGTAACTGCTTGAGCAGCCAAGTGTTTACCAGGTCAGGTGAAAATCTGAGAATTCCGGTAGCCATGGGTCTCATTTGGTTAACCAGTTCATAGCAGAGAGTCGCAACAGGAAAACCTGCCCGAGTGTGACAAAGGGGAAATAAAGCCTATTTTTTCTTAAAATTCAAGGTTCTCTAAGTAAAACTCTGAAATTCCCTTTAAAAATAAGCCGCCCAAGGGCTAATTTTCTTCTTCAATTTGGTAAATAAAGCATTTTTTCACTCAAAAAGCACTCCTCTCCACCCTCTGGCGCAATCTGGAATCAAGCCAGCACCTGCCTGAGGAATGGAGCCGTTCGGCTCACTTTGCAGGTAGCCACCTGCTCGGGAGTGCCGCTGGCAACGACCTCACCGCCCTGGTCCCCGGCCTCAGGGCCAATGTCGATCACATAATCCGCTTCAGCGATAATCTCGTTACCGTGCTCAATAACCACAACCGTGTGCCCCTCATCGACCAGGGCATGAAGAATATCAATGAGGTTTTTTACGTCTGCCTGATGCAACCCGATAGTGGGCTCCTCGATAAGATAAAGGTTCGATGCCCCTTTTTTTACGCCCTTTAGCCGCGCGTTCCGGGCACGGGTTTGTCCCTTGCGAATCTCGGCGATCAGCTTGATCCGCTGTGCTTCACCTCCACTCAACGTGGGACTCGGTTGCCCCAGGCCGAGATAACCAAGGCCCGAGTCACAAAGTAACTGAAGGGTAGGGTGAATCTTGGGGTGCGCGACAAAGAAATCGCGGGCTTCCTCGATCCCCATTGCCATAATCCCGGCAATGTTCTTGCCGTTATACTCTATCTCAAGCGTTGCTGCATTATAGCGTGCGCCGTGACAATCATCACAGTCAATCCAGGCGGTGGGCAAAAAATTCATTTCCAGCTTGATGCGACCATTGCCACGACATGTCTCACATCGTCCATTTGAAGTATTGAATGAAAAACGGGAGGCATCAAAACCGCGCACACGGGATTCCGGAACTGAAGCAAAGAGTTTCCGGACCTCATCAAAAATTTTAACGTACGTTGCCGGCGTTGAACGGCTGGTTTTGCCAATTGGAGCCTGGTCAACCTCGTAGACGGCAGCTATAAGCTCAACTCCGCTTATGGATTTCCATTCCTTCTTTGCCTTGGCTGCCCCTGGGCGCGAAAATCCCGGACGCTTGCCCTTAAGTTGCCGGTCAACCGCCGGCTTGATGACTCCCCGCATCAAGGAGCTTTTTCCGCTGCCGGAAACACCGGTAAACACGGTAAGGCAGCCAAGCGGAACGTTTACATTCAGTTTTTTCAGATTGTTGGCACTTGCGCCTTTCACTCTAAGCCATCCGTCCGCGGAAGTTTTCGCCGGAAGTTTTCGCCGCATGCCGCGCAGGGGATGCATAAGCGGTTTGGCCAATGCCCGCAAGGTCGGGGATTTGCTAGAGGCCCGATTGGCGGACACCTTCTGCGCCTTTCCTTGATAAACCACCTCGCCTCCGGATTTGCCTGCCCCGGGTCCAAGGTCTATCAGGTGATCAGCACGCCTGATGGTCGCCTCATCATGCTCGACGACGATGAGGCTGTTACCCTGATCTCTCAAGGCAGCAAGCGTGTCCAGGAGGTTCTTCTTGTCCCGAGAATGCAGCCCAATGGTCGGCTCATCAAGGACATAGAGAACACCGCGCAGGTTAGAGCCAAGCTGTGCAGCCAACCGAATCCTCTGACTTTCTCCCCCGCTCAAGGTGATGGCGCTGCGGTCAAGGGCAAGGTAGCCGAGACCGACTTTCTCAAGAAAATCCAACCGCTGATTTATCTCTTTGAGAATGTCGCAGGCAATGATTGCCCTCGCCCCCTTGAAGGTGAAGCCGGAAATAACCATGCGCGCTTCACTGGCCGGCAGAAGGCCGATGGAGCAAATGGTGGATTCCTCAATCCATACGCTTCGCGCAATCGGATTGAGACGAGAACCATCACAGGAAGGGCAACGTTTTTTTTCCTCATTTCCCGTGCGGGTCATGCGAAGCTCTTCATCAATTTCAGCCGCTGATATTGAATCAAATTTTTTCTGGTCACAGCCCCTGCTCTCAACAACATGGCCATAGCCGCGGCAGGTGGAGCACCAGCCATGCGGGCTGTTATATGAAAACAGACGCGGATCAAGTTCATCGAATGCCATTGCGCATTGCGGACATGACATTTCCGAACTGAGAACTCTTATATTCTTGTCATCATCGAGCAGGCGGGCTGTGCCCCGGCCGTATTTGAGAGCAAGCGTAACGGCCTCGGTAATATCTGCCACTTTGCTGGCAGCTGTAAAATCAGATATGACGGCATCAATTGTGTGTTCCCTGAAGCGTTCAAGCTTGGTAAAATTACTGCTGGATTTAAATTTGCCATCTACAAACAGGGTGGATATGCCCTGCCGCTCTGCCCAGGCAGCCACATCAGTGTGGAACCCCTTTCGTGCCCTGATCATCGGGGCCATTAAATGAACGGGCCCTTTCTTGAGCAAGGCCCGAATCCCGGCAACAATGGCGGTAACGCTTTGTTTCTCAACGGCAATCCCGCACCCGGGGCAATACTGGGTTCCTGCCTTGGCAAAGAGCAGGCGCAAAAAATGGTAAACCTCAGTAACGGTGGCCACAGTGGACTTACCGCCACCCCGGCTCACCCTTTGCTCAATGGCTACCGTTGGAGGCAAGCCGGATACCTCATCGACATCCGGCTTTTCCAATTGCTGCACAAACTGACGGGCATATGCCGACATACTATCAAGAAAACGACGCTGCCCCTCGGCAAAAATAATATCAAACGCCAGTGTGGATTTTCCTGAACCCGACAACCCGGTAATCACCGTCATTGCATCACGGGGAATGGCAACGTTAATGTCCTTAAGGTTGTGCTCGCGTGCGCCGCACACATTAATGGCCGACCCGGGCTTGCGTGCCGGGTGCAACACGGGAGCGCGGAAATCCTTGCGCGATAACCCAGATTTCGGGGCTTGTCGGCCAGATGGCAAAATTGTCCTTTCGAGAGAATTTTTCAGCCATTTCCCGGTGTGGCTTGAGTCGATCAATGTCAATTCCTCCGGGGTTCCTGCGGCCACAACCTCCCCGCCCAGTTCTCCTCCTTCAGGACCAAGATCAATCACATGATCGGCACATTTGATGACATCAGTGTTATGCTCAATAACAATGACACTTTTACCTGCATCCACCAGGCGCTGAAAGACGTTGATTAACATTCCAATATCATCGAAATGCAGTCCCGTGGTGGGCTCATCAAAAAGCAGTAGGTCTGATTGCTTTGAGCTCTCCGCTTTTTTTCTTTTTGGCTGCAGCAGGTGCGCAACCAGCTTCAGTCGCTGGCTTTCCCCGCCGCTTAAGGTGTTAAGCGGCTGGCCAAGCTTTAAATACCCAAGGCCAACTTCTGCCAGGGGTTCCAGAGCCTTGACAACCTTGATGGATTTTTTTTCTTTCCTTGCTTTAAAGAAAACAAGGGCGGCATCCACGGTTAGTTCAAGAATGTCATGGATTGATTTGTTATCGAGAAGAATCTCCAGGGTGGTCCGGGCATAACGTTTCCCTTCACATTCCGGACAACGAACATACAGGTCGGAAAGAAACTGCATTTCCACTTTCTCAAAGCCGTTGCCAGAACATCGTCCGCAACGTCCAGAGCCTGAATTAAAGCTGAAATGACCGGGTTTATGACCTTCCGCCCGTGCATCCGGCGTCTCGGCAAACAATGCGCGCACGTGCTCGAAAGCCCCAACATAAACAACCGGGGTTGAACGAGGTGTTCGGGAAAGGGGCGATTGATCGACCATTACTATATCGCCAATCTTTTCCGCGCCCTTAATGGCTCTTACCTGTCCGGGCGGTTCGTCTGTGATCTCCCCTCGCGCATGAAGCAGATTCCGATAAACGACATCATGCAGTAATGTTGACTTGCCGGATCCCGATACACCGGATACGCAAACGAAACAGAAGAGCGGGATATCGATATTTATTTGCTTGAGGTTGTTATGCTTCGCGCCAAGAATCCGCAGAATTTGTCCGCGCTGAGCTTTGCGCCGCTTAAGTGGAATCTTGATTTCAAGTTCCCCGGTCAGGTATTGGGAGGTTAATGAACCCTCGATCGGAATTGCCATCGGCGGTCCCTCGTAGACCAGTTCTCCTCCATTTTCCCCTCTGCCCGGCCCCACATCCACAAGATGGTCGGCCGCCCGGATCACACTTTCCTCATGCTCAACGACAAGCACCGTATTGCCGGCATCCCGCAGGCCCTCCATGATCTCGATCAGGCGGCCGATATCACGCGGATGCAGGCCAATGCTTGGCTCATCAAGCACAAAAAGTGTATTTACCAAGGAAGCTCCAAGGCAGGTCGTCATGTGGACTCTCTGTAATTCCCCTCCGGAAAGTGACCGTGCCGTCCGGTCAAGCGTCAGGTAGGAAAGGCCAACGCGAATAAGATAGGAAAGCCGGCTTTGTATCTCTCGCATTACCAGGCCTGTCGTCGGGTCGAGTGGAGATTTTTCCGCGCTGATCTGCAACACCTCATCCATGAGTCGCGCAACCGGCATATCCCATAAATCCGGAAGGGTCCTGCCATTGACCCGATAGTTTAATGCTTCAGGTTGAAGGCGGGACCCGCGACAGGACCTGCAGGTGGAGTAACACCTGTATCGACTGAGGAACACGCGAACATGCATCTTGTATGATTTGGTTTCCAGCCAATCAAAGAAACCCTGGACGCCATACCAGCGGCCTTGTTTCCAGTTATCCCCGGCATTGCCTTTTTCGCCGTAAAGAATCCACTTTTGATCAACTTTTGATAAATCTTCAAAGGGCGATAAGCAATTCACGCCGCGTATCCCGGCGCACCTCAGCAAATCCTCCCGGCATTCTCGACCGCGCTCGCCTTGAAAGGCCCTTACGGCACCTTCCTCAATAGACAATGAATGATCCGGCACTGCTCGGGCAAGGTCGATTCCAAGGGTTCTCCCAAACCCGCGACAATCAGGACAGGCTCCAAGGGGATTATTAAAGGAAAAAAGACCCGGTGACGGGCCGCGAATATCAAGGTCACAGGCCGCACAATGCCACCCGCGTGAAAAAACATGCTGACTGCCCTTTTCCATCTCGATAAGGGTCACTTGTCCCTTGCCGAGAGCAAGGGACACCTCAACGGCCTCTGCAAGGCGGGCGCGGGTTTTAGTGCCCCGACTGATTTTGATCCGGTCCTGCACCACAAATACCTGCCCGGGCAATGCCCCGCGGAAAGAAGTCCCTGATTCGTCTGTGCGGTAAATATCCCCGGAAATAAAAATGCGCAGGTATCCTTGCAAATGCAGGAACGCAAAAAAGTCTTCCGGAGCAGTCTCCGGAGGAGCCGTGACATTGAATCCGGCCAGCAGCGATTTACCATGCAGGTGCTCAATTGCATAATTCACGGCATCCTCCGCTGTGGACGGCCTAACCTCGGAGGAACAATCCGGGCACCGCGCAGTGGCAAGACGCGGAAACGCCAACTTAAGGTAATCGTTTATTTCGGTAAGTGTCCCAACTGTTGAGCGCGTTGTGCGAACAGAGTTGCCCTGTTCAATGGCGATGGCCGGAGGGATTCCCGAGACTTCATCCACCCGGGGCTTGTCCATGCGGTCAAAAAACTGTCGGGTATAAGGAGAAAAGGTCTCAATGTAGCGCCGCTGTCCCTCAGCATAGATCGTTTGAAATG
>CAWVVE010000070.1:0-7801 GCA_963933075.1 uncultured Verrucomicrobiaceae bacterium
TTCTTGGGAGTAATTCCAGCCGGTGGCACCTGGAGTGCTGTCACGGGCAGTCCACCCTCATCCCTGAAGTCTCCGTCAGTAAACTCGCTGCTCACCACCCCCCCGAAAGGCAGGTCCTCACCCGGCACGTTTGGAGCGTCCTCTTCACCCTGCTCGCCCGGCATGACCTCACTGGCGGCCAGGGTACTGTGATCCGATTCAAGCCGGGCATTATCCGGAGCCCTCTCGGAAGTATCTCGGGACCGGGTCCTTACATATGCTAACTCCTCAGGCTGATCTTTTTCTTCAGCTTCATCCACCACAAACATGTCAGGCAACAACAACACGAGTTCCTCCTCATCCTCATCATCCCCCAGGATGACAATGTTCACCGCGATGCTTCCCACCTCACTCACCCCTGACCCCGCAACGGCCACGTAATATGAATGTCCTTCCTGGGCGGAAAACCGAACCGGTACCTGATCCCCTGCTCCCCTGGCCGCCACCTCAACAAGTGTTTCCAGCACAGCCCCGCGGTAAACCCCCAGCACCTCCTGAAAATCCTGTGCAATGACAATGACCTCAACCTCACCGGATTGCCGGGCGTTCCAGTGCCACCAGACAGAACCTCCCGCAAAAGTTTGCGCATGTGCAGGTTCAAAGACCTCCCTGGTGGCATATTGATTATCCCCAAGGCCCGAACCGGCGTCTCCCGCCTGCAATTCCCTGGCAGCCTCGAAATGATCGTTGCCCGGGGGAGAGACCCGACTGAAGGCCAAAAGTGTGGTGACCCCGCCGGCCACAAGCAGGTGCGCCAAGACTGAGCCCCCAAGGGCGAAGCTAATCTGTTGTTTGTTTTTCATGATGGCCGGTGCATTCACACAGCAACAGGCATCAGGTACCTGCTGCATGGCCGATGGACACTTTCGTCTTATTTTCTCAGCTTTTCAATGATTGCGAACTAATCCTGATCAAGCGGTTTACTTGACGAAATAACTCAGGTGTTCAAGTTCCAGCGCCAAATCAACCGAGTTGACGATTACATGATCAGGAACTTTAAGAAGAATAGGGGAAAAATTGAGGATTGCCTGGACTCCCGAGCTCACGAGTTCATTGGCCACTGACTGGGCAACTTCAGCCGGCACCGCCAGAATTGCCATTTTTACCTGATTTTCAATCACAAAGGATGACATCTGGGAAGACGGGAGAACCCGAACACCGGCACGAACAGTCTTAGCCCGTTGCGGATCCGCTTCAAATGCCGCTGAAATCTCGAACCCTTCCTTGCCAAAGCCGCTGTAACGCGACAAAGCAGCACCCAGGTTTCCCATTCCCACCAAGATCACTGCCTGCAGGCTACTGGTACCAAGCACCCCTATAATCACATCGGCAAGTGCATTGACATTGTAACCCAAGCCCCGAATGCCAAACTGGCCAAAATGGGCGAGGTCCTTGCGTAATTGAGTTGATTTCACCCCCGCAGCCTTTGCCAGTGCACTGGATGAAACCGTCTCCACATCGTTGATTTTCAGACGCTCAAGGCAACGCTGATAAATTGAAAGCCGGTAGATGGATTTCCGAGGTATCTCGGTTCTCTTTTCCATTCGTGAAAAATCGCAAGGAAATGAACTAAGTCAAGCCAGACAAGACAATCAAGCGCATTGTCATGCCGCATCGCTCCGGGAATCGACGCCATTACCGGCATCAGGTGCCGATAAGTGCAGGAGCACAGGCTCACCCGCACCAGTCAGGATGCCTGCAGGATTCTCCTGCTATTTCTCCACATAAGACTCCTCAACACGCTTTGCCACGTCCCGGTAGCCATAGTCAGCATTGTAGATTTCCTTGAAGCACTCAAGAGAACGGTCAGAGTCCTCCATTTTCTCATGGATTAAGCCCAGGTTGTAAAGCATCTCCTTCTTGGTGTTATCCATGGCAAAAAGTTCACCATTGGCTTCCGTCAACGTCCCCAGGGCAAGGTCAAACATGTTCATCTGGTCATAACAACGCCCCAGCATCAACATCGAGCGAATGCGGATATGTGGGTTATTCTTGGCCTTCTGCAGGTGCGGAATCGCCTCACGATATTCCCCTGCGGTAAACAGGTGATTACCAAGGTCAAAGCGCAACTGCGGATCTGTTGGATTGCGCTCCACTCTATCTTTAGCTTCTACAATGTGCTGGTCAATTGAGGCTATACGCAATTCCTCAAGCTCTGCCCTCTTCTCCTCAACATCGTCGCCCCCTGCATTAATCTGCACCTGCAGTTCAGCGATCTTCCGGTCTCTTATCTGGTCACGGGCATCTTCAGCCTTGCGTTGCAGGGTGCCATCACCCTCACTGAGAGAAAACGCATAATCATAGTATGACGCACAGTTCTCCCAGTCCTCAAGACGCTCATACAGATCAGCAATCCTCTTCACCGTATCAAGGCTCTTCGGGTCCTCTGTATACTTGGCTCCCAACTCAGCGAGTTGCGCTTCCATCTGCTCCCTTGTGGCGCCGATGCGTGAAGCAGACTCAAGATCCTCTGCTTCATCCTTGTCACGCAACAGGTCTTTAAACGACTTGTCAGTTGCTCCCCAGCCGCCTTTCGACATCGTCGCCTGAGCCGAGGCGTCCTTTGCCTTCTTCCGGGCCTGTCCGTCAGAAGGATCCTGCTCGACAACAAGGTCATAGATCTGCGCCGCATCAGCACTGTGGCCCTGGGTGAGATAATGATCCCCAAGCTTATGGAGGTTCTTGGTGTTTTTGGGATGGAAATCACGAACCGTCTCCAGGCCAAAAACCGCAAGCTCGGGGGAACCGAGTGCCATGAAAGCCTCATAAAGAAGGGTATTAGCCTCAATATTCCCCGGCTCATTATCGAGTTTCTTTTCAATCTCCTGTAAGGCGACAAGGGGATCTTTCTTAATCTTCCCCTTAATCTTTATCATGCCACCGGAGAGCAAACTCTTACCCTTTTTGCCTGTCGCCCGGAGACGCGCGCCCTGTGCCATACGCAGAATCTCACGACCTTTGAGGAATCCAACCTCCTCCTTCAGGATGCCATGAAGCAGGCTGATGGCATAATCATAGTTCAGTAACTCAATGGCACTCTGTGCCTTGAGAAAAAGTCCATGGTTTTTGGAGTCAAGATTTTCTTCGGTAACCGGTTCCAGTATTGCGTCCATAATCAATTGAGGGATGTGAGATTTTTTCCATTATAGAGGAAATCGCCGGATTTGCCACTATCAGGGTCTGAATTTATCCACCCCCAAACAAGTTTCGCAAGCCCTCTAATTCAACCCTTCCCCCTTCGGAAAAGCCGTTGATACCATGTTCAAAAACCACAACCCAGCAAAAAGCAGCTATTGCAAAGAAAAAAAAAACAGGAAAACCTTGAAAAAGACCATTGCAGGATACCTGAGGTTATCAAAAATACCTCCAGCGTCCAGTCAGATTACCATCCTGACTGAAACATAACAGATTTTGTCCATTGGTTGACACCGGAAATCTGTGGTTAATTATCCTCATGGCAAAAATTGTCCCGTTTCTCAGCTTACTCTTAATCTTGCCCCTCCTTACCGCGGGAAAACGCAGGGAATCAACAATGATCGGTTGTCACCTGCAGTCAGGAGCATCTGATCCTGACAAGAATACCACCAAGCTGATATTCGATGGAACTCCCTACAATGTGCGGACCAGTCCTGAATTCAATCACCGTGACATCAACGGCTTTTACCCATTCCCCTCTGAAGACGGCACGACTTTCGGGGTCTCGTTCCGGCTCACCAAGACCGCTCGTAAACGGTTGCAGATTCTCTCAACCATCGCGCTTGGACGCAGGCTGTTTACCGTTATTGACAGCAATCCCATAGACTTCGTGTTGATCGATGCTCCCATTACACACGGTCACATCACGTGCTGGAAAGGACTGCAACAAAAACACTTTGACCAATTCAAGAAAGCAGGATTCGAGCAAATTGATAGACAACCCGGCGCACCGTCCACAAAGAACCCTGACAGGCCTGCCAAAACAGGAGATACGCAGTAGTTCAACGGTCGTTCCCTGCCATTGATGCTTCATCAATTCCGTCTGCTCCGCATTTCGCCTTTGCTCCTTCTTGCGTGGCACACTCTCGCCATTGAATCAACGGCGCAAATTCAACGCCTGGAATTAACCCTGCCAACAGCAAACCGGGAAATCTTCGGGCCGGATCCATCACGCTTCTACATGTATACCAACAGGTCCTTTGAGGGGCGTCAGAGCAAGCCGTGGCAGGGTGGGAAATTCGGCTACGTCAGGACACCTAAACGGACTACAGCCGGTGTTCTCTTCAGCCAGTTCCACGAAGGCATCGATATCCGCCCGTCAACTCGTGACCGCAGCAACACGCCCATGGATCCGGTCAGATCAATCGCAGCCGGAAAGGTAATTCACGTAAGCAACCTTGCCGGCGCGAGTAATTACGGCCGTTACATCGTCATCGAGCACGACTGGGGATATGGCAGGTTCTACAGCCTTTATGCCCACCTGGCAGCAGTTAATTGCAGTGCCGGACAACCCGTAAGGCCCGGCACCGCCATAGGTAAACTGGGCTACACCGGTGCTGGCATCGACAGGACACGCGCCCACCTGCATCTTGAACTCAACATGATGGTAAGCCCGAAATTCCAGCAATGGTATAGTCAACACTTCACCTCACCAAACCGCCATGGCCTCTATAACGGCATAAATCTCGTTGGAATTGATATCGCCGGACTTTATCTGGCTCATCAGCGCAACCCGTCAATCACCATTCCTCAGTTTATGTCCAGCATGCAGGTCTACTGGAAAGTGCTCATTGCCAACAAGGGCATCCCTGCACTACTTAAACTCTATCCCTGGCTTGCCCGGCACATGGCAAATGCCGATGCCAACCCATCCTGGGAAATTTCCCTGAGCAGTTCAGGTGTCCCGTTGGCAATTGCTCCCTCGACGAAAAATGTCAGGTCACCAACCGTGAGCTGGGTCACCTACTCCCCCACCCCGCATGCATGGAATACCCGCTCACGGCTCAGCGGAAGCAAGGATTCTGCAACCCTGACTGCCAGCGGGCGCCGCTATATCCAGCAGTTGTCCGGAAATTTCTAGGGAAGTCGCCGAGCCGGGCTCGAGGCTAACCATGTCATTCAGCCAGGGCTTGTAGGAGGTGGCGGTTAAGCCGTATACCGTCGAAGAAATTTTGCAGGAGAAAGTTTTCATTGGGCGAATGGATCCGGCAATCAGGAAGAGCCAGGCCAAGCAGCAGCGTATCCACGCCGAGCACGTCCCTGAAAGTCTGCACAATGGGAATGCTTCCACCCTCACGGATTAATGCCGGCTTGGCACCGAATGTTTGTTCAAGTGCCTTCTGCGCAGCCTTGCCGAATCCTGACTGGGGATCCATGACGTAAGCCTTGCCGCTGTGGCCAAAATCATAATCCACGCTTACCCCTGGCGGAGTGCTTTTTTCGCAATGCGCCCGCACAAGCTCGAGGATCTCCTTGGGGTCCTGGTCAGGTACCAGGCGAAAGGAAAACTTCACGAATGCCTCTGCCGGGATCACCGTCTTTGATCCCTCCCCCTGGTAACCGCCGCCAATGCCGTTGACCTCGGCAGTCGGGCGTGCCCAGCGCCGTTCCGTGTCCGTAAATCCCGCCTCGCCAAAAAGATCCGGAGCGCCGGTAAGGTCCAGTGTCTCGTCAGCGGGAACCGGAAGCTGGGCCCAGTTGTCCCGCTCCCAATCCTGTAGTTGCTCCACACGATCATAAAACCCCTCAACGGCAATCCTGCCATCCGCATGGTGCAGGCTTGCCGCAATTTGCGCGGCTGCCAGCGCCGGATTTGCCACTGCCCCGCCAAAAACCCCGGAATGAAGGTCCATCTCCGGTCCCCGGACTTTCAGTTCCATGCAGGTAATACCACGCAGCCCGTAGGTGAAAGTTCCAAGCCCGGCGGCCAGCATCCCAGTATCCGAAACTGCCACGATATCACAGGCGAGATCCTCTTTATGCTGCTCCAGGAAAAGCTCAAGGTTGGGGCTGCCAATCTCCTCCTCCCCCTCAACGAGGACGATGACATTGACCGGCAGGTCCCCTTCAGCGGCTATTCTCTCCCCGATGCCGAGAATATGCGCAAGGTTCTGCCCCTTGTTGTCGGTGGAACCACGGGCGTAGATCTTCCCGCCCTCGATGCGCGGCTCAAAGGGCGGAGAATCCCACAATTCCAGCGGATCCGCCGGTTGAACGTCATAGTGGCCATAGATCATCACCGTCGGGCGACCCTCCACATGCCTGTTCCTGCCGACCACCACGGGATGCCCGGCCGTCTCATGAATGTCAGCCTCCAGCCCCTGGGAAACCATCTTCTCCCGCAACCACTCAGCGCACTGCAGGACATCCCCGGCATGCCTGCTGTCGGTGGAGACACTGGGAAACTTCAGGTAGGCAATAAGATCATCAAGCTGGGCCTCATTCATGATGAGCGAATGTGCCGCCGGAACGCCGCAGTGCAACGGCTATTCACTTTTTATCACCAACTAAAAACTGCGGCCGGCACGCTGCATTGCCTGGTAATTCTGGTAAGCCAAGAACCCGAAAAGCAGCAATGAGTAAAAGCTGTCGAAGAAAACATACAATGCAATTCCCATCGCAATGGCACATCCGGTACCAATTTTCCCCCTCAACACCGGCCTACGCCCGTGCATGAGGTGGCCGAGAAGTTGGCCGCCATCAAGCGGCAGGATCGGTAGCAAATTCAGCAGGGACCAGAAAATATTCACCTGCATCATGAACAGGAACAAAAACGCGATGTAGACATTTTCTTGCAGGTTAATCCAAAAGGAAAAGCCCCAGAACACCGCTCCCAAGACCAGCCCGAAGAACGGTCCACCCAGGGTGATAATAATACTCTGTTTACGATTGAAGTGCCCGTGAGCCATCGCCACCCCGCCCATGCCATGCAGGACAATCTGCGGCCTCCCGCCATATTTCCGGTAGGCAAAGGCATGGCCCAGCTCGTGAACCAGAATGGAGACGAGTACCACCAGGATCCAGATCAACAGAATCCGCACTCCAACCGGTGAATTGGCGATTTGAAAGGGCCCGAGCAATGTCGCAAGAACCCAGAAAAACCAGTGAATGGCCACCGGGAACCCGAACAGGCGCAAGCGCAGGAACCCTCCCTGGTTCGGATCGGAAACAAACATCGTCTTTATGAGCCGGCCCCCTTGGGATCAAATATCACCAACCCCCGTTTACCAAAGCCTGGGAATCCTAGATAAACTCGTTAATAAGGTTCTCCAGCATCTCCTGGCGACCACTGTTGAGGTCGGGCTCCCCATTGGCATGGGTGTGGGCTTCAAGTTCCTCAAAACCAACCTCACCGGACTCAATCCTTGCCCCGATACCCGAGTCAAAGCCGGAATAGCGTTTACTGACAAAATCCGCCAACCGTCCATCCTCAGCAATGGCATGGGCAATCTTCAGGCCCCGGGCAAAGGCATCCATCCCGCCGATATGGGCATGAAAGAGATCGACCGGTTCAAAGCTCTCCCGGCGGCACTTGGCATCAAAATTGAGCCCACCGGTGGTGAATCCGCCCATGCCCAGAACTTCCAGCATAATCTGTGATGTCAGGTAAATATCGGTCGGGAACTGGTCGGTGTCCCAGCCGATCAACTCATCCCCGGTATTGGCGTCCACCGAGCCAAGGGCACCGGCAGCTGCAGCCACGCGCATCTCATGCATCATGCTGTGCCCGGCAAGCGTGGCGTGGTTGGTCTCGAGGTTGAGTTTCAGGTGATCCATCAGGTCATGC
>CAWVVE010000071.1:0-7747 GCA_963933075.1 uncultured Verrucomicrobiaceae bacterium
TATTAATCGAACAAAAGGCTATTGCCGGGAGGTAATGGAATGTGCCGGATTTTCCAATGAGGATCTCGATGCAGTGATCCTTGTTGGCGGCAGCACAAGGATGCCACAGGTGAGGGAATTGGCAGCGGAGATTTTTGATCGGGAACCGGACACCTCCCAGAATCCTGATGAAGCAGTTGCTTTGGGCGCAGTGATCCAGGCGGGCGTAATTTCCGGGGCATTGCGGGAAATGCTGCTGCTTGATGTCACGCCGCTATCCCTCGGGATTGAAACATTTGGCGGGCTGATGAATGTAATCATACCGCGTAACACTACCATTCCGGTAAAGAGGGGGGAGCTGTTTACCAATGCCGCCCCCGGGCAGCGCTCAATAAAGATTTCGGTCTTGCAGGGGGAACGCGAAATGGTGCGGGATAACTGGCGACTTGGCGAGATTGAGGTTGATTGTGACCCTGGACCGAAAGGGAGCGCCCGGGTCGGGGTAGAGTTCTCGCTGGATGCTGATGGTATATTAAATGTCCTTGCCCGTGATACTCTGACCGGAAAAGATCAATTGCTCGAGATTCGGGATGTCGCTGTTGAGGTCGATGATGACAGGGTGGAGGAAATGGTGTCCGAGTCAGTTGATCATGCCTTTGCGGACATGAATGAACGAATATGGACTGAGGCAAAGATCAAAAGCGAGGAGCTTTTACCGGCAGTGGAGCAGGCGCTGGAACTTGCCGGCGATTTAATCGATAAATTAGAGAGGGAGGATATTGGGGCAAAGCTACGCGTTGTTGAGGAAGCTTTGCGTGGTGGCTCGGCAGAGGTTTTAAAGCAAGCCAACAGGGAACTTGATATGGCGACAGAGCACCTGGCTTCAAGGCTCGTGGAAAAAATGTTGCAGGACTGATATCGGCCTCTCATGAAAGGCCCGGCTGAATAAAGCTGGGGAAGCTCATTCTAATAACCTGTTATCAACCCGATCCTGAGTCTCTCATGACCTGATCAGGCCATCTTTTTCAAGATGCTCAGTTTTTACTCCACTCCCCGTGTAATTTAAGCTAAGATACCAAAGAATTTTCGAGAACCACTATAACCTTGAAATTTACTCAAAGCAAAAGTTGGGAAGAAGGCACGTTCGACTGTGGCTTGTGCGGTCAGGCCATTGCGATTGACGTCAGGGCTATCGGTACCGAGGTCAGTTGCCCGCACTGTGATGGAGAGATTATTGTTCCGGGCTTTGTGAAAAGTGATGACACGGGCAGTGGCTCCAAGAATAAACCCATTGCGGATCATTCGGCATCGGAGCGTTCCGGTGACCGGCCTGCGGTTTCAAGTATGTCGCTTCCTCCGCCGAGGAAACAGGGTGAGTCACCCACAGTTGCGGCGCTGGCGGAGGAAAACCAGGAGTTACCATCCTATAGCTTTACCGGTGCGGCGTCGAGCTCTGTTGAGGGTGCGGCTATTGTTCCCGCCATTTGCCGCGGAGATGACGGGATTTTTAAATCCAGGAGGATCGGTAACCGTCATGTGGCTTTTGGCTGTCCGTTTTGCGCAAAACCCATTGAAATAAAGCTCAGGCAGCAGGGTAAGCAGTTGCAGTGCGTGGAATGCAGTGGGACGATGATTGCTCCTGACCTTGATACGGGCGAGGAAGTGCAGACCATATCGGGCAAAGGAGGGATTGCCGGAAGTCAGAAGGTCAACCTTCCAGGTGTCAAAACACCGTCGTTACAGAAAGCGGAATCTCTCAGGGATCCACTTTCCCGGCCATTGGTCAAAAGCGAAACACGCCATGAGAACAGCCCGGATGGCATTGCGCCGGTGACAGTGGCAACTGGTGAGCGTTCCGTAAGACATCGTTTAAATAATGACCGGGAGGCCAAGCGTTGGGAAGAAGGCACGTTCGACTGTGGCTTGTGCGGTCAGGCCATTGCGATTGACGTCAGGGCTATCGGTACCGAGGTCAGTTGCCCGCACTGTGATGGAGAGATTATTGTTCCGGGCTTTGTGAAAAGTGATGACACGGGCAGTGGCTCCAAGAATAAACCCATTGCGGATCATTCGGCATCGGAGCGTTCCGGTGACCGGCCTGCGGTTTCAAGTATGTCGCTTCCTCCGCCGAGGAAACAGGGTGAGTCACCCACAGTTGCGGCGCTGGCGGAGGAAAACCAGGAGTTACCATCCTATAGCTTTACCGGTGCGGCGTCGAGCTCTGTTGAGGGTGCGGCTATTGTTCCCGCCATTTGCCGCGGAGATGACGGGATTTTTAAATCCAGGAGGATCGGTAACCGTCATGTGGCTTTTGGCTGTCCGTTTTGCGCAAAACCCATTGAAATAAAGCTCAGGCAGCAGGGTAAGCAGTTGCAGTGCGTGGAATGCAGTGGGACGATGATTGCTCCTGACCTTGATACGGGCGAGGAAGTGCAGACCATATCGGGCAAAGGAGGGATTGCCGGAAGTCAGAAGGTCAACCTTCCAGGTGTCAAAACACCGTCGTTACAGAAAGCGGAATCTCTCAGGGATCCACTTTCCCGGCCATTGGTCAAAAGCGAAACACGCCATGAGAACAGCCCGGATGGCATTGCGCCGGTGACAGTGGCAACTGGTGAGGGTTCCGTAAGACATCGTTTAAATAATGACCGGGAGGCCAAGCTTATTTCCCCAGATATTGTGGAGGTCGGTCAGGGCATGGAGAATCAATGGGATACGCTTGATGGCAGGGGAGAAGGCAGCGGGAACTGGATGAGCAGGCTACGTTTTATTGCGCTGATAATGATGCCCGTCAGCATGGTGCTAATCGTTGTCATGAGCCTCAAGAGATCCAACAGGATGGAAGAAGCAGCAGTGTCGCAGGGAAGTTCCCCCGGTAAGGGCTTTGATGAGAAGACGCCAGCGCAGAGGGCAATATCCTTAAGTAGCGAGTTCTCGCTTCTATCCACAGTGAATCAGCGCCTTAAATATGTGCGTCATCCCAATGCCAGTCTAAGCAGGATGAAGAAGTATTATGCCGCGGTGCCCAACAACATCGTTTTTCCACCTCTTGATGTAAGGAGTTATCAGGATGAGGTGATTGATGGCATCCGGTTTGCCCGTATGACCAGTATCGTTGAACCCGGTAAGAGGCAACGGGAGTTTTTCTTCGAGTTGTCCGAGGGTGGCGGTCTTCTCCTCGATTGGGAAAGTGCAACAGGTTACTGTGATACTGATGTGATGGAATATAGCAGCGGTACTACAACTGGACCTGTACAGATGAGGGTGATGGTGAAGCCTTCCGATTATTATGCATTTGAATTTGCGGATGCAGATGCTTTTGACTGCTATGAGATTACTGACCTTATCAGTCGCATAAGGATTTATGGCTATGTTGAGAGCGTGAGTGCAAACGGTGAGGCTCTTCGCGGATTGCACCCCGGTGAGAGGCAGGAGCAAAAAGGTTTTGTATATTGCACCCTTGTCCTGCGCGCCAGCAAGGGAGCCGATAGCCGTGGTGCCCGGCAGGTAAGGATTGATAAAATGGTCAAGAATAATTGGTTGCTGCCTTGAATGGGGCAAGGACAACTAAAGCGTTGTCGCAAACGATTCCAGTGCCTTGGATTTTTCCGGGATGGCCAAACTATTGATGGGTATTTGCCGTGCGTGGTTGTTTAAGCATCCTCCACCGCACGCCGATCAGTGAGATCAGCATTCGCAATGCTGATCTCATGTTCAATGTGCTTCCTGAGCTTTCGTTCCAGGAGATTGGATTTTCCCTGATGAGGTATCCTTCCCGGACAAGTTGCATGCAGAGCTCGACATCGAAAACAAAGCGTTTTTCAACAAGGTGATGACGAACCTTCCAGTATGCTTCAGCGGGAATGCATTTCAGTCCGCATTGAGTATCCCTCACGGGGAGATGAAAGGTTAACTTTACCAGGAGCCTGAAGACATTTCCCAATATCTTGCGCAGGAAGGTGCGGCGTATTTTTGTCTCGTCACTGCGCACACGGACAGCCCAGGTGCAGGTTTTTTCCTCTATCGGGATTGACACCGCTTCAGCAATCACTCTCATGGTCTCTTGTGGTGAGACTGCTCCGTCAGCATCAACGAAGGCTAACCATTGGAAGTCTTTTTCCCTGGCGGAGTCCCAGCCTGCATAGATGGCTCCTCCCTTACCGGCATTTTGATCCAGGTATACCGCGTTTTCCAGAAAGGGATATTGCGTCTGCAGTCGTGCCATCAGTTCATGCATCCTGTCCGCTTCCCGTTTACCGGAACCGTCATCTACAGGGCATATCTTGATGGGCAACGCCGAGTCGGATGCCTGTTTACAGAGGTTGGCGAGGAATTCAGGCAGGCGTTCGCTTTCCCGGTAAGCAGGGATAACCAGCAGGATCGGTGAGGAGAGTTTCGTTGTGATTACGGATATGTGGTTTTACCGGCAGACCCGCAATCCTGTAATTATCAACATGCGGGTTTATAATGGTTAAGATCGAGCCAGTAATGCTTAACGGCAACGATGATGGGAACTCCCGCTTACGGTCTACTTGGTGCTGAAGCGGTATACGCACATGTGCCTGTAGGTTTGGCCGGGTTCCAGCAGGCTTGAAGGATAGGAAGGGTTATTAGGGCTGTCCGGGAATTTTTGTGTTTCCAGACAGAACGCATTGCGATGCTGGTAGATTTTCCCGCCTTTGCCGACATTGGAACCGTCGAGAAAGTTTCCGGTGTAGAACTGGATGCCCGGCTGATCGGTGAGAACTTCCATAACCCGTCCGCTTTTTTCCTCAGTAACACGGGCTGCGAGTTCAAGCCCCTTACCGGTTGAATTGATCACCCAGTTATGATCGTAGCCTTTGCCTACCTTGAGTTGTTGGTTTTCCTGGCCGATACGCTTGCCGATAGTTTGCGGGGTAAGGAAATCAAAGGGGGTTCCCTTCACCGGGGCAAGGTCACCAAGGGGAATGTTCCCGGCATCAGTGGGGACAAATTTATCAGCGAGGATTTCAACTTCATGATTGAGGATGTCACCACTTCCGGCACCCGCGAGGTTGAAATAGGAGTGATGGGTCAGGTTGAGATGTGTTGCCTTGTCGGTGGTTGCCTCATACTGGATTTCAAGTTCGTTTTGCACCGATAACCAGTAGGTGACCTTGCAGTTAAGGTTGCCCGGGTAACCCTCTTCGCCATCAGGACTCAGGTAGCTGAACTCGATCCCGGCCCTGCCGACTCCCTTTACCTCCTTTGCCTTCCAGACTTTTTTATCAAGTCCGACATTGCCCCCGTGGAGGTGGTTGTCCCCATTATTGGTAGCTAGCTTGTACTCGGTGCCATCGATGGTGAAGCGTCCCTTGGCAATGCGGTTTGCATACCGCCCGGCGATGCAGCCAAAGTATGGGCTGGCTTCAATGTAGCTTGATAGCTTGTCATACCCCAATACCACATCGCCCGGCTGACCGTTGCGGTCGGGGACATGCAGTTCTGTGACGATGCCACCGTAATTGGTGATTTTCGCTTCCATTCCTCCCGGATTGGAAAGTGTGTAGATGTCGACAGCTTCGCCGTCGCTGGTTTTTCCGAATGGAGCCTTGGTGATTTTCACTGTGCCACAGTTTGACAGCAAGATGGTTGCTAGGAAAGCGAAGAAAAGATGTGGAATATTAGCCATAGAGCTTTTCTAGCGGAAATTTCCCAAGACTGCAAGCATAGGAAAATGGGGGTCCCGGAACCGAAGTCCCAAGACCCCCAACCACACAAGGAGATTATTATCAATTCCTCAGCGTAAAACTTGGCTCAGAGGTCGACTGAAGAGTTGATAGTTTCCCCTGTAAAGTTGCTGACGGGCTGACTGCATCCTTAAATGCAGTGCCTCAAGGGAGCGTTCCTCGTCTTGGAGCTCTTGGGAGGAGGAGGGCTTTTCCTCCTTGTGGGCATTTATCTGGTTCCAGAGCATGTCTGCGGTATTGATCAACTTGTCGAGTTGCTCGCCATGTTCCCTTAGGGCCCGCTTTTCGATGATGATCTGCTCAATGTGCGTGAATTCCTGCTGAAGCCAGGCGAGAGCCTCACCCAGTGCATCAATGCCACCGGCGAGGGAACCGTCCGGACGGACACGCGGGAGTTTTACCCGGGGGGTATTGCCGCGCAGAGGAATTTCCGAGATTGGCGTTTTCGAGAGCCCGCCGCTCTTGGCGTCGAGGATGGTCGGCGTGATAAAGATCAGCATATTCTTGCGGGAGTGGGTCTTGGTATCACTTTTAAAAGCGTGCTTGAGGATCGGGATTCTGCTTAGCAGGGGAAGGCCGGATCCTTCGCGGGAATCAGAGGCCTCATCGAGGCCTCCTATGGCAAGCGTGTATCCGCTTTCAACTTCCAGCGGAGCGGTGAAGACCCGTGAACTTGCAACGGGATATGAATTACCACCGATAATTTCAGAGCCGATAATGCTGGATACCGTGATCAGTACCTGCAGGGATATAAGTCCACCTTCAAGGCGCTTTGGAAGAACGTTTATACTTGTGCCTATGGGAAGGTAGGTAACCGATGAGGTGGTGGTTCCGCCTACCCCTGGAGTCGTGCTTGATTGAGCTGAAAGAACGGGCTGGTTGACAACGCTCTGGATTGCAACCTCGCGGTTGTTGCGGGTGAGCACCCGGGGATAACTGACTGTTGTTGTCTGGCGGTCCTTAATCAGTGCCATAACCTTTGCCTGCACGTCCGGGGCACTGAGGATTGCAGTCATGGGCAGTTGAGTTTCCTTGATGCGGGAAAGGTCAACGTTAGTGGCCATCTCTGATAGGCTGAGCCCGTATCCGCCGTCCATGGTGCCTGACCAGTCAACACCCATCTGTTGGCGTGGATCCTTGGTGGTTTCAAAGAATTTCACCTCAACGGCAATGAGCGGCTGCGGCTGGTCTATGATCTCGAGATATTTCTCCACCAACTGGTGTTGTTGGCGGCTTGCCACAACAAACAGGGAATTGGTGTCAGAGTTCCACAAGACCTGTCCACTTCCGTTGCCCGCTGTTGATGATGCCTTGGCAGTGATGACGTGTGCGGCAGAGAGAGCATTATTGCCTGTCCCTGTTTGTAGTGGACCGAAGTTGCCAACTGTATTAACACCCGGAGCAATTACCGCGTTCATTCCAGAAGTGCGTATGCCCACTATTCCCTTGATTGCCTCCACCAGTCCATCAGCACTGGTGGAAAACACGCCTCCGCTTCCATTCAACCCCAGGCCGCCGATTCCGCCGGCTGAAGAATTACCGGATCCGCCACCCGCCGTACCGCCAAGTCCACCACCTGAGCTGCCGAAACTGCTTGCTCCGCCAAAGCTGCCGGCTCCCGATGCCCCTAGTGAACTGCTGCTGGAGCCTGATTTGCCACTCCCTTTCAACTCGGCAGTGTTAAAACGGACGCGATAAGCGCGTGCGATAAGCGCGGAGTCATTGAAGGGGCGCATATGCCAGACGTTGTCTTCAAAAACAAGGGCAACTCCATTCATCCTTGATATGGTCTCCAGCGCGGAGAACGGGCTTTTGTTGAGGGAGAAAGTGATGAGCTTGGTATTATCCTCGCCATCTTCAGGCAGGGCCACGAAATCAATCTCCGCATCGTCGGCAAGGAATCGCAGGACATCACGCACAGAGGCGCGGTTGAAGTCATAGTTTTTCTCAGGTGCCTTGCGGAGAGGAACTGCTGCGGATTCGTATGCCGCCGAGGTTTCCATGCCCGGGCTGAAAATCTCCCTCGTCATGGCAGACGGGCTCAGGCCGAAGAGAAT
>CAWVVE010000072.1:0-7722 GCA_963933075.1 uncultured Verrucomicrobiaceae bacterium
CGAGTTGAGTCCCAGTCCCACCGGCAGGTTGATCACTGTCCGGTTGAAAGTTCGTGCGAAGTGCAGAGCATATCCTCGACGATCACCGACACCCCGATAATGCCCCTCAATGGCAAGGAAAATATAGCCGTCCTGCCAGTTCCAGTGCAACTTGTTGACTGCCGGGTTCAAGGGATGCCCGGCCGGGAATGATGCAGGATCGGCGGTATTGGCCTGCTCTGAGAGGCCAATTGCGAAACGCAACGCCACGTATCTGCCGCGCGGCACGTTCTCCACCCGGAATGCATTGCGCCGCTTCACGGCATCAAGCCACGCCACCTCAAACTCAGGTTCCACCCAGGTCCCGTCCGGGCGCTGCAGAGCCAGGCCGCTGACCAGGTAACTGAGCCGGGAAACCGAGAACTTCTCCTCCCCGGATTTTGCATAACGCAATGAATCAAGCAACAAGGGCTGACCCACAACCACAGGACGGATCCTGATGTCTACCGGAACGGCACCGGCACGTCCCGGCATGTAAAGGGCGGCAATAATGATCACGCGCAGCAAATGCATCTTTAGCGGGACAATCATTGCTTGTGGATAAGGCCGGGCTGGTGAATGAGGGGAAAATACAAAGCACTCAATAAAGGGCTTGCCCGGTCCACCTGGTCATCGCCGGGGCAACTAGCGCGGCGCGTACCAATAGTCGTCCTCTCCCACGTTGATGCCATCGGAAAACTCCTCGTCAGGCCCGGCGGACTGGATTGCACAGCGATCATTGGAGAAAAAATAACGATAGGGTTTCTCCCAGGGATCGATGAAACGTCCTTCCGGGTCGAGCCGTGTATGCCTGTAAAATGCCTTTGCCTCCGCCACCCCGGCCAAAGCCTCTGCCACCGAGCGAGCGCCTGAGGATGGCCACTTGTTATTCTCCTGGTAATATTCTTCAAGGGCGTCACCGATCCGGCGTAATTCCAATTTTACTGTCTTTGTGTCTTTGTGGTTATTGAATAAAGGAAAGATAAAGATGCCGAAGATGATAATGATCACAATCGCCAAGGCCAGGCGATTGACGATCGAGTTCAGTCCCTTGATGAAGTTCTGCAACACCGGGACCAGCCTATATACATCTTGGCCCAGCCGCAAGGCGGGCCTTTACCATATCCCCCGGGAGTAAGGGCCTGCCTGAAAGATTTGCCCCAGTCATTGCGGCCGGATCGCCTCAATCTCGGCCTGCTCAGTGCCGGGGTCATCCGGCCCGGGTGAAAACTCAGG
Source organism: uncultured Verrucomicrobiaceae bacterium (assembly GCA_963933075.1). Classification (GTDB taxonomy): domain Bacteria; phylum Verrucomicrobiota; class Verrucomicrobiia; order Verrucomicrobiales; family DEV007; genus CACIUL01. The sequence goes on from CAWVVE010000072.1 coordinate 1,255, forward strand.
CACCCTGTCCCCGCGTGAACCGGTCTGGCCGGGGTCAGGCTTACGCGGAGCTTCAGGCTTACGCGGAGCTTCAGGCTTACGCGGGGCATCAGGCTTACGCGGGGCATCAAGCGCGGAATCCACAATCTTAATATAGCCGCCCGCCTGCCTGTAATACCAGACTGTCCGGTAAACCCTGCCGTCAAATCCCGAGAGCATCACCTTGCCAACCACGTTGCCCATGGCATCATTCACCGTGAGGCTCCACACCGGTTCATCGCTGAACTCCTTGCTGCGCAATTTATAGTCCACGGAATCAAAACCAATCCTGGCCGCGGTCGCCTCACGGATAAGGATATTAAAAGCGGCAGGCGAGTCCATCCTGAGCTTCTTGTCGGCAATGAAGCCGAGCGGAAGCTGGTTCGGATAGAAGTCCTTGTTCTCTCCTTCATCGGTAACGCGAGCCTCTCCCACCCATATCGTGCGCAACCGTGACCTGCTGCGTTCATCGCGGACCACGATCCACCACTCGCTCGGTTGACTCTGTCCACGGCGGCCTTTCATCTCCACAATATTCCCGATGAGCGCTGCCCCATGCTTGGCTGCGACACGATCAAGGGCAACCCGTGCGGGTATCCCGCGCCGGTCATCCTGGGACAAAGCCGATAAAACAGGGCAAAAAACTGCCAGTATCAATGATAGGGCGATGGTTCTCATTATTCTCAATATATTAAATAATTAACGACAGGTGCCACGAGAATATTTGGCATGAATACGAAAAAAAACATCGAATTATCCGGGTGGCAGGAAAAACCCTGCCCTAAGGGCATAAGGGGCAGGGTCATACAACATCCTCTGAGCAGGAAAAAAAACTACCCCTTCCCGCAACAGTCGGTCACAATCGGTCCAAGTGCCGGAAAAAACTCTCATTGGCGCAATTGAGCGCGTCACCTTTCACAACGAGGAAAACGGGTATTGCGTATTGCGCGTAAAGCCGGAGGACAAATCCACATTGGTCACGGTAGTGGGAAACTGCCACGCCCCCAACTCGGGAGAACAATTGGTAGCCTCGGGAGAATGGCACGAGGATGACAATTACGGCACACAGTTCCGTGCAGAGGAAATCACCACTTCCGAACCAGGCACCCTTGTCGGCATCGAACGTTATCTCGGCAGTGGCCTCATCGAAGGCATCGGGCCTGTCTACGCAAAGAAAATGGTCGCCAAATTTGGCGCTGAGATATTCGATGTTATCGACAAACGCTCAAGACAACTTGAGGAAATTGACGGCATCGGCGCAAAGCGGCGAAAGGAAATCAAGGAATCCTGGCAAAAACAAAAGACGGTCCGCCAGATCATGGTGTTCCTGCACCAGCACGGCATCAGTACGGCACGGGCCGTGCGCATCTACAAGAGCTACGGTGAGCAGAGTATACTCCAGTTGCGCAAAAACCCCTACCAGCTGGCACACGACCTGCATGGGATAGGGTTCAAGACCGCCGACAAAATTGCCGCCAAGCTCGGTGTCCAATCAGATACCCGGGAGCGTATTTCGGCAGGCCTGGCATATGTCATGGCAAGTGCGGTGCGCAATGGTCATTGCGCACTTCCCGAGCAGGAGCTCCTCGATTCTTCAACCGAGTTGCTGGAAATCCCCGCCGGGAAAGTATCGGATGTCCTGGAAATGGAAATCAATGCCAGTCGCATGGAACGCGACACAGGAGAGGAAAATTCCCTGATATTCCCCCCTTACCTGTTGCAGGCCGAACACCGGGTCGCCGAGCAAATCAAAAAACTCGCTGAAAAACCGCCAGGTTATCCCGGTATTGACTTCCCGAAGGCGATGGCATGGTGCGAGAAAAAAATCGGCTACACGCTGGCTGCCGGACAACGGCAGGCAATACAGGCAGCATTGATGCAGCGTATGCTGATCATCACCGGGGGCCCTGGCGTGGGTAAAACCACGATTATTAATACCGTGCTCATGGTGCTCCGCGCCAAAGGCATAAAACCCGTGCTGTGTGCACCGACCGGCAGGGCAGCAAAACGCATGGGAGAAAGTACCGGACTTGAGGCCAAGACAATCCACCGGCTGCTCGAATACCAATCGCCACAAACCGGCTTTGCACGGAACCAGGAAAATCCCCTGACAGGTGACCTTTTCGTCATTGATGAGGCATCAATGATCGACCTGCCGCTGATGGCCGCATTCTTAAACGCATTGCCGGAGGATGCGCACCTCCTGATGATTGGTGACGTCGACCAGTTGCCATCGGTGGGGCCTGGAAGCGTGCTATCGGACATCATCGAGAGTGATGTGGTGCAGGTTGCGCGTTTAAGTGAGATTTTCCGGCAAGCAGCAGAAAGCCGTATTATTCAGGCTGCTCACGATATCAACAATGGTCAACCTCCTGTGGAATTCACTTCCGGCGCCCAACCTTCAGCCAAGTCCGATTTCTTCTTCATTGAGCGCAATGACCCGGAAGATGCGGCAGCCATGATCGTCAGGCTGCTGCGCGAACATATTCCGGAAAAGTTCGGTCTTGACCCGGTGCATGACGTGCAGGTTCTCACCCCGATGCATCGCGGCAGCCTCGGCACACAGGCGTTGAACAGGAGACTTCAGGACGCCCTTAATCCCGCAAACGAGGCAACCTTTGAAATTGAGCGATTTGGTTCATGTTTCCGCACCGGCGACCGCGTTATCCAGCTGCGCAATAACTATGAAAAGGAAGTCTTCAATGGTGACATAGGCCGCATCACCGAGATCACTACCGACCCGGGATCCATCACCGTTCGCTTCGATGACGGGCGGCTTGCAGACTACGAACCGGGGGAGCTCGATGAATTGGCCCCGGCATTTGCCATTACCGTGCATAAGTCACAGGGCAGCGAGTTTCCCTGTGTCGTATTACCTGTAGCAACACAACAGTTTGTCCTGTTGCAACGCAACCTTCTCTACACCGCAATCACCCGGGGCCGCCGCCTGGTGATACTGGTGGGACAGAAAAAAGCCGCTGCCATGGCAATGAAAAATATAGACACTCATTGCCGCTATCGCGGACTTCTGGATCGACTGCGCAATCAGGAATGAAAAGACAATCCCCTTACCGGATCGTCGAATAGGGCATGGCGATTAGAAACCTCGATGTGATCTTCGAGACAGTGCCCTTATAAATCTCCTCGGCCTTGAGCGCCTGCCATGCGGGAGCCTTGAGGAAACTGCTCCAAGCCTTCTCTTTCTCGGCCTCATTGTCATAAACCAGCATGTAGGTGAGATTCGGCAGGTTATCCCCGCTCACGGCACTGCCGAAGAAAACGCCGCGCAAGCCCACATCGGCGAAGATATCCAGTTCACCTTCATTGAACATCTTTACCTTCATGTATGCCTTGTATTCACTGTGGCTCTCATAGATGCGTAACTCGAAATAACGCTCTCCTTCGGCATCCGCGGATGGTTTGATAAGCTTTGGGAAACCCTTAAACGCGGAAAAGGCTGCCGCTGAAATACGTGTATAGGCAGGATCGGACTTCTCGTAACTCAGATAATCCCGGGCCTGCTCAAGAAATGCCTCATCCGAGGCAAGGGTCCTGCGCGAGAGGACAAGGACGTCCAGTGAACCTGCAGCTGAAAGCACATGACGCCAGTTAGGGTTACCCGCCTTCTTATCCCTGCCCCTGAACACTCCAATATCGGTAATCCCGCCCTTTTGCAGGACAGGAACCGCCGCGCTCATCATCTTGTCGAAAGCGGCGGCTTTCTCCGGCGAGTTCAGCTGGTAGGTGCGCAGCTCATAGAACTCCCCACCCATTGCAGGAATGGCAAGGGCAATGACTGTCGCGAAAAATGTGAGCTTATTATTCATGCCCGGAGATGCTAGGACCATTGCCATCTGCTGTGAAGCATCAATTTCCACCTCTTTACCTCGTTCCCGGGAAGGTCGTGGAAGGAGCCAAAGTGGCTAAATGCACCTACTGGGAATCAACCCGCAGTCGCATGAAGCGCGATTTAATGCTGCCGGGAAGTTCGTTTAACCTCACCCGGTAAGTGCTGCTGATGCCATCATCGGCCAGCATCTCGATACTGACCCTCTGCCCGGCATCGGACCAGTTGCCAAGGTCGCTGGAAAGTTCCGGGGTAACGGCAATCCCGTCCGGAAGATGAACAGTGGTGTAGGTAAGGGCTATGGTTTCCTGCCCGAGTGAGGCCTGTGGCAACGCCGCTTGTGAATCAGGGCGCCTGGGATCAAGCCGGAAAACAAACTCCACCAGGTTCACCATGCCATCGCCGTCAGGATCATCAGACTGACCTGTAATTCCAGGGCTAATGCCGCCAAAAATAATCGATACCCAGTCACTGTAACCCATCGTGTTATCTCCACCAACCGCTTGCCAGCTTTCCCTGAAATTCCAGGTGGCCGGTGCGGCGGCCGAATTGATGATCTGCAGCAGTTGCCCGCCACCGTCGGTTCCCGGATACCAGTCATCCTCATACTCAAAGTCCAGGATGCCAAGCCCAAGCGAGGCAATCTCAAGGCGCAATCTTTCCCCGCCGTTGTCCAGTTTACCCTGATATTCACCAAGGATTGTCGGTCCCTCCCCCTGATGCATGATGAAAGATACCGTATCACGAACGATATATGCTTCCTCCCCCGGAGAAAGCCCCACATTTGGGAAATGAAACTCGATACCCTCTGCAAATGCCACGTCACCAAGACTGATTGCTGCCGAACCGACATTCTCAACCTTTACGAACTCCCATTTGAAGCCACCGGGAGGATTATACATCAGCTCCGTGACCCTCAGGTTCTGCAGGACAAGCGCCTCCGCCCCGAGCTCCATGCCGTTGGAGATACCCGGTGTTGGCAAGGGGAAATCGGCAAACAACAGGCTGCCGTCCGTTGCCCTGCCTTGGGAGGTATCTTCCGGGGAATTGGAAAACTGCACCCGGTCAAACTCCTCGCCTGAGTCATTAAATATCCCGACCTGATCAATCAGCTTGGAAAGCTTGAAATTAAGATGATTTGTCCCGCTTGAGGGGTCATCATCGGCAATAAATTCAACGAACCCTCCAGCATCTATAAAGCTGAGCGGCGGCACAACGTGACGCGCGGGACGGTTATTGGGATCATCACTGATCATCATGCCTGCCAGTGAAACAGGAAACCTCCCAGGATTATAGAGCTCCAGGAAATCCTTGTCATAGACAATGCCGCTGGTGGCCAGCCACTCATTAATGACCACCTCCTCTACAGGCCCCAGAGGGATTGGTGCCGTATTGAGCGTCCCGGGTGTGGGGCTCATGGCCGAGAATTCCTGTCCAACCGGATCACGTCCTATTGAACGACCGGTAAGCTGGAACCCGAACGCAACCCGGTCAATAAGCCCGCCACCACGCACCGGGGCATCAAAGAGATATACAGATTCCCCGTCATTATCGAGACTAAACCCGGAATGCAGGCCGCTGGTGAAGTCCTGCTCATTGGCAAAGACAAGTAGATAACCACCCGGGGCAATCACTGTGCCCGGGGGGAAACGCCATCCATCAGCAGAATTCTCGCGGTCACTTAACGCCATGCTGGAAACATCCCTGGCTTGAGGGCTGTCATTCCATATCTCGATGAAATCGGGGAAACTGCCCTCGTGATTATAGACACCGCCATTATCAGCCAGCACCTCGTTAATCAGCAAGCGGGTAAGGGTGGAGTCAACGGTCCAGGATCGCGACCGGGTGGCCTCACTTTCAGCCTGCCAATAGCCGGCCGAATCCCTGCCAATGACTTCCAGGAAATGGGTGCCATCAACAAGGCCGTTGAATTCGATCGCTTTGGCAACCGGCTCGGGGGCACTCCATTCACCTCCATCCAGGCGCCAGCGGTATTCACTGGTAAACGACCCGGCCTCGATCCCGGAAATGCCCGCTATATACACGGTAATTCTCGCGCTGTTTTCCCGCCCCAACGCCGGCGGAATCCCGGAAATGCTTGCCCCCGCGGCAACCGCATAGCCCATGTCGCTACCGTTAATGCCCCGGCCAATCGCCGGGGAAGCTGAAGCAAGGCGGAAATCCCCGGAATCGATAAACAAGGGATCAACGCCAATATTCCCCTCTCCAAACCCGTGATGCTCTGCGGGCATGACATTCAGATCGGCAACAATCTCCGGTGCATCCGCGCCTTCTTCAACACGGAGATAATTCTCAAAGGTCGCGGTATTGTTCCAGAAGATGTTGCCACGCATGGTGATGGCGCCCCCGGGAAGAGCACCTTCAACATTGGTATCTTTAAAATTTATTGCGCTGATAGTGGCATTAACAACGGTATTGTTCTCAAAGAGGGCATCGGAATTTCCGCCGAGCAAAAGGGCGTGATCAATGCCGTTAAAAAGGTTACGCACCACAGTCAGGTGGGAGCCGGCTGTTGCCGAGATCGCATTGGAGCTACCCTCCCTGCCGGGGTCATCTCTACTGACATTGGTGAATATGTTCCA
>CAWVVE010000073.1:0-7663 GCA_963933075.1 uncultured Verrucomicrobiaceae bacterium
GTCCCTGAACGCCTTAACAGGCTGCAGGTGACGCTGCGCGGCTTGGTGCAGAATGTCAGCACCGGCGAAGCGCAACAGGTCTCCGCTTCCGCCTCCTTTGAGGTCAACGGCATCGATCAAACCGAGCATGTGTGGCTGCCGCATCTGGCAAGGATTGGTGATAATTACGTGCTTGAGTTGCTGGGGAAAAATGGTGAACCATTCACCGACCTGCCGATTCGCCTGTCATTCAAGCATCGCGACTTCAAGGCATCCCACCCGGTTACCCTCAAGTCCGCACCCAACGGCCAGGTGCAACTCGGGCCACTGCCGGGCATTGTCCGGATTGACGTCGACAGCGTGCCGGGTGGTCAGCGCAGCTGGCAGCTTGGCGGAGATTTTGTCCATCTTCCCGGTTCCCTGCACGGTATCACGGGTTCCGATATGTCGATACCCTACGCAGGCAGTGCGACTAGGGTGAGCCCCGCCGATTTCGCGCTGCTTGAGCTTAGAAACGGCACATTTGTCTCGGATCACCTGCAGGCGCTGAGCCTGGGCGGCGGGTTCGTCAGGATCAAGGGCCTGCGCGCCGGCGATTACCAGCTCATCCTCAAGGAGCAGGGCAAGACACTTACGCTGCGGGTCACCGCCGGCAAGGTCGCTCACGGCTACGCGCTTGGCAGGCACCGGCATCTGCAGACCAAGCGCGGCAGTAACCTGCAGATCATCGAGATCGATCCCGGTGAAAAGAAGACGCGCATTGAACTGGCCGGAGCGGGACCTTTCACCCGTGTTCACCTTGTCGCCGGACGCTACCTGCCTGCCTTTTCACTGCGTGATCACATCGGCGGATTTCCCTACGCGGAACCCTACCTGGTTGCCCGCAGCACCTCGACCTCGCGTTATCTCAGCGGGCGCGACATAGGGGATGAGTACCGCTACATCATTGAACGCCGCGGCGCGCAGAAATTTCCCGGCAACATGCTTTCCCGCCCGGGCCTCCTCCTCAATCCCTGGGCAATACGCGACACGGACACGGATACTGATAAGGCCAAGGATGGCCAGGAATGGCAGTCGAGCGCAGAGGACAAGAAGGGGCAAAGAGCCCAGGCCGCCAAAGCGCAGAGCACTTCCAGGGAAAGGGGCATTGACGATGCCTTCGCCGCCGCCCCCCGGGGAACAGTCAGCGCCAGTCTCGACTTCCTCGCCGAGGGTGCGTCTGTCCTCTACAACCTCGTTCCCGACAAGAACGGTGTTGTCAGTATCGATACAAAGGATCTCGGTGACCGCCAGTTCCTGCACATACTTGCCGTGGACCCGCAGAATACCGTCTACCGCCAGCTCGCGCTGCCGGAGCGGGGAACCAGGGTGCGCGACCTGCGGCTGGCAACCGGCCTTGACCCGAAGGGGCACTTCTCCGAGCAAAAGCAGACAACCGTGCTGCAAAAGGGCGAGTCGCTCGAGATAAACGATGTGCGAACCGCAAAGGTGGAGACCTACGAGGAACTCTCGAAAGTCTATACCTGCCTCACCGCGCTCAATGCCGACCCCACCCTGGCAGAGTTCCGTTTCCTTGTCGACTGGCCAACCCTCAAGCTTGAGGAAAAACACGCCAAGTATTCGAAATACGCCTGCCACGAGCTGCACTTCTTCCTCAGTCGACGCGATCCGGTGTTCTTCGGGGAAGTGGTAAAGCCCTACCTTGTGGCCAAGCGTGACAAGACCTTCATGGATCATTATCTGCTCGGGGAGGACCTTGGCACTTACCTTGGGCCATGGCAATACGGCCGTCTCAACGTCGTCGAGCGCATCCTGCTTGCCGGCGCACTCGGCGGCGGCGAACCGGCCAACACCGCAGGTCACCTGGGCGACATCATGGACCTGCAACCCCGTGACATCGGACGCGAGAGCATTGTGTACGCCACCGCGGTCAAGGGGCTGGCACTTTCGGCACAGGCAGGAACAATTTCAGATGCTCTCGAGGGAGCGGAGGAAGAGATGCGGGATCTGAAGGGCAGGGCACAGAAGGAAAACAGCCTTCGCAGGCTCGGGAATTCTGCAGATGCCAGGATGCCTGCGGCTTCAGTTCCTGCGGCGGGCTTTGGTGCGGGCGGAAAGCTGAGCAAAAACCTCAGTTCCAAGCTGGCTGAAAAATACAAGCAGTCCAAACGTTCTTCCGAGCAACTTAATAAGCTTAAAGAGGAGGGGGAAGGCAAGGCAGACGCCCTTTACGCCCGCGATCGTGCCAACGAGGATTCTGGCGGGCGCTTTGCCTACTTCGGCGAGGTTTCCGAGATGGCCAAGCGCGCCAAGGGGAAGCGGCTTTTCCGGCAAGTGGAGAAGACCAAGGAATACGCCGAGAACAACTATTATCAGCGCCGCATCACTGAGCAGGGGGCTTCGCTCATCAGCGCCAACTCCTTCTGGAAGGATTACGCCAACCACCTCGCGAGGGCTGCCGGCAAGCCGTTTTTGAGCTCCAACTTCGGGCATGCCTCACGCAATTTCACCGAGGCGGTGTTTGCCCTCACCGTGCTTGACCTGCCCTTTGCCGCCGATCAGCCTGAGGCTGTTGCCGGTGCGGTCAAGGGCAAGGAGACCCTGTCGATTACGATCACGGCCAGTGGCCCGACCATTGCTTTTCACCGTGAAATTAAGGCTGCCCCGATCAGCGACGAACGCTCACCGCTGCTCGTCGCCCAGAACTACTTCCGCCTGAGTGAGCGCTACGAGACACGCGGCGGCGAACGCCATGATCGCTTCGTTCGTGACGAGTTTCTCACCGGTGTCGTCTACGGCACGCAGATTGCGGTTACCAACCCCACCTCCGCGCGGCAGAAGCTCGACATCCTGACCCAGGTTCCCGCGGGAGCGCTTCCCTGCTCACGCTCGAAATACACCGCCGGCCAGCACCTCTCGATCGAGCCTTATGCAACCCGCACACTGGATCTGCACTTCTACTTCCCCGCACCGTCTGGCGAGAAGCCCTTCGGCGTTTTTCCCGCACACGCCGCGAAGAACGAGGCCATTGTCGCCTGGGCCGAGGGTCTTGATTTCACCGTTGTCCGTCAGGCTACCAGGATCGACACCGGCAGCTGGGACTACATCAGCCAGCACGCCGGTGCCAAGGCGGTGCTTGAGTTTCTTCAGCAGAACAACCCGCGTGCCGTTGACCTGGGCCGCATCGCCTGGCGGATGCGTGACGCCGATTTCTTCAAGGCAACTCTGGACTTACTGGAAAAGCGCCACGTTTACCAGGCTACCCTCTACAGCTACGCCCTGCATCACAACGCCGTCGTCCCGGCTCGCCAGTTCCTTGCCCACCAGGACGGTTTCCTGAGCAGTTGCGGGCTCTACCTGGAGAGTGAACTGGCCACTATCAATCCTGTTGAGCGCCACTTCTACGAACACCTCGAGTATGCGCCGCTGGTCAATGCCCGGGCACACTCCCTCGGCAAGGGGCGCAAGATTCTCAACAATGCCTTCCGCGGGCAGTATCAGGCCTTTCTCAAGATTCTTAGCTACAAGGAAAACCTGGATGCCGAGGACCGCCTCGCGCTCTGCTACTACCTGTTCCTGCAGGACCGGATTGACGAGTCGTTGCAATGGCTCGGCACCATCGATCGCTCGGCCATCGCCGAGAAACTCCAGTATGACTACCTGAATTGCTATGCCGCCTTCTACGCGGGCAAGCCCGAAGCGGCGAGCAGGATCGCCGCGGGATACGCCAAACACCCGGTGGCACGCTGGCGCGGGCGCTTCGCCGAGGTCATCGCCCAGGCTGAGGAAATTTCGGGTGCGGCAGGGCTGGCTGAGGTCAAGCCGGGAGATGATGCCGAGAACCAGCGCGAGAAGGAGCATGAGGTGATCGCCGCGGGTGAGCCCACAGTCGACCTCAAGGTCGAGGGCGGCGAGGTGAAGGTCAGCTACCGCAATGTTGCCGATGCGGTGGTCAATTATTACACCATGGACCTTGAGTTTCTGTTCAGCACCAAGCCCTTCCTCTCCGGGGAGAGTGGGCGCTTCAGCATTATCAAGCCCAACCACACGGCAAAGCTGAAACTTCCGAAAGGCAAAGACACGCACACTTTTTCCCTACCGAAGGAATTTTCCGGCGAGAATGTGCTGGTGGAGATTGTGGCGGGAAGCAGCAGTGCAGCACAGCCCTACTTTGCCAATACCCTCAAGGTGACCGTGGTCGAGAACTACGGTCGTCTCGAGGTGCGCGAGGCAAAGTCCGGCAAGCCGGTGCCGCGCGCCTATATCAAGGTCTACGCCCGCAACGCAGCCGGCAGGCCGGTGTTCTACAAGGATGGCTATACCGATCTGCGCGGCAAGTTTGACTACGCCAGCCTCAGCACGGATGCCCTCGATGGTACCAGCCGCTTCGCCCTGCTGGTGATGAGTGAAAACCACGGGGCCCTGGTCAAGGAGGCGGCACCGCCGGTGCGATAAGAGGGTTTTGCCGATGAAAGAAAGCCCCGGTGTAAACTGCCGGGTGGTTTGGTTGTCATTACCGGGAAGTGTGGCGATGTCCCAGAAATTGCTTGGTGTCCGGCGCAGGGCACGCTATGCGTGAGCTCAATGCATTGGCTCATCCTCTTTTGGCTTGTTATATTATCCGCATCTAATTCAGTTGCCGGCACTCCCGACTTCAGGATTGAGCCTGTTCCCGGCGGCAAGTATGCTGTTTTCCGCAAGCAATTTACCCAGCATATCGAGGTCTTTGGTGTTCACCTCTTTGGCACTGCCGGGACACCGCCGGCTAAACTCCGGCACGCGGCAATCATCATGGCGGAATACCTGGACAACGATGAGGACGGTAAGCCGGATAACCCGGAGGTATTGGCAACGATGCTTAAGCGCAATGCCTTCCTTATGATGGCCGAGAATGAGCGCGCCATGGAGCGCCTTGATCACGATACATTCCAGGAGGCCGGGTTTCATCATGGCCAGGGCCAGTTTGCCACCGAGACCAATCCCGAAGGCAGGCGATTTGATGCCACCCTGGAGGAGGTGCTGCACCTCATTACCCATGAGGGTTATGCCAATACATACCCGGAAATATTCGGCGAAAGGCCCGGCACGGAACTGGCAAAATGTCTTGACCGTGCCCGAGGTGGGCATTTCAGACGTGTTCCCCGCCGTTACCCGGGGGAAGCATGGTTTAGCTATGATGATCGCAGTTGTGACTATGGTTGCCAGTGCACTGAGTATCTTTACTGGGCGATCACATCAGTGCTTGGAGCTCAGGAATCAGAACATCGTCGTGATGAAATATCCCACGAGTGGCGGCTCTACAGCAGTGAGCTTGTAAAAAAAGGTGACCCCGGCATTTACAGCTTGATTACCAATCCAAAATACCGGCTTCCCACCAAGTTGCCGGATGGGGTTTACCAAGGCAGTAAAAAGAAATAGAACCGATGCCGGAGGGATATATGCCGTAGGTTTCCGGGGACTGTGAATGGCCTGTTGGCGGGTTGCTTACAGGAACCTTTACCGGTGTGGGATAAAGTTGGAGATTGTCCAGCCCTGTTCCTCATCGGCGATCATGAAGCTGATATCGATGTAGACATCAGCAGGAAAGCCGAAGACTTTATCATAGGTGACGGCGATGCGCTCGGCTTTCCGGTCGATGGCGCGCTTCAGGACGTCAAACCAGTCGTCTATTGTCCTGGGTTCTGGAGGTTCGAAAAAATTCGTAGCTATGGCTACCGCTGAGACAACCCGGTTGTTGCGAACGGTAACAGTCCCATGCCAGAAAAACCATGACACCCCCCAGTTTACCTCCATGGAATAGCTGTCGATCCCGGCATTGCGCCAGGTGTGGCGGGCGGCGAGGTAGCCACGCAGAATCCGGTCATCACTTTCGAGCTGACGGGCCCGGAAGAACCGGGTGGGTTGTCCCTGGCCTGGTATCGAAGCTGCCTGTAGTTGAATCTCGAGGTTTCCCTCACCGGTCCTGTCTTCAATGAATGCAAGGTCATGCCAGTCGAGGAGGTTCACCGATGATTGGAGAATCCACGGGGTTCTCGCATCAGCTTGAGTTCCGGTTAGACGGAATTGAAAGGTTTCATCCCTCAGGGAGGCATGAAGCTGGGGTGTTATACCGGGATTATCATCAGCTGTTGCGCGGTGGGTTCCGATTTTGTAGAGAAGAATTACCAGGACAATGGCTGTTAGCGGGTGAGTGATGGTATTCATGGGACTTGAGTGTTTACGGTACATGGGGAGGGCCTGGCATGTGATGAGGTGATTTATTGCTCGCCCATCAGCCTTTTGAGGGTTGGTTCCATCGCCTTGGCCCAGGCGGTGTAGCCTTTCTCGTTGGGGTGGGTTCCGTCGGGGATGAGATCATGGCGAAGTTTCCTGCCACTAAGGAAAGTTTCGTTGATGTTCAGGTAAGAGACCATCTTGAATTCATCGGGAAATTTGCTGATGAGTCTATTGACTTTCATGTTGGTTTGGCGCGCGGTGTCCTCATCGCTGCCTCCCCGGGGAAAGATCCCGAGGAGGAGAACCTTCGTACTGGGGAGCTTGCTGCGCAGCAGCTTGACGATCAGGCGGATATCCCCGGCGGTAACCTGCGGAGGACTGCTCATATGGTTGTTGGTGCCGATCATCAGAACCGCCAGTTTGGGTGAAATGCCGTTAATGTTGCCGTTCTCCAGCCGCCAGAGGACATGCTCGGTGCGGTCACCACTGATGGCGAGGTTTACCGCGTTACGTTTACCGTAGTAATCATCCCATGCTGCCTTACCGGCCTTGTCCCACCAGTGGGTAATGGAATCCCCGATCATGAGGAGATCAACATTGCCCTGCTTGACGCGCTCATTGATGGCCTCGTGACGTTGCAGCCAGGGCTTCTTGTGCCAGCGGGGTTCAGGGCGGGCTGTGATAATCCGGCCTTCGACCGGCATGCGCCAGGTGGGAATGCTGACGCTGTCGTAGGTGAGAGTAGTGGTGACATTCTCGAGTTGTGAGCAGGCGGGTAGACCAACATAGAAGCTATGCCCCATGTCGAGCTCAACGGAGCCAAGTTCCTTCCACTTGAAGCCGTCGCGTGACATGTAGCCGGTGAAGGTGTTGCGGAAGCGGATCAGTCGTACCCAGTAGGGCGTGCTCAGGCGGTTCTTCTTGATGACGTGTGCCTCGCTTAGTGCTTTTGGATTGCCGGTGTTGGTTTCCCCTCCTTTCTCAGTTCGGGAAACGAGGGCCCCGCTCCAGTGCGGCAGCAGCAGGACCGAGGCGTGCGGGGAATCTGCATCGAGGGTCTTGCGCATCATCACCCCGGGTTTTGTCCACTGCGAGCTCATTGGTCGCACGATACGTGCGGTGATTGTTCCCTGGCCGGACATGGGGGCGTAGACGAAGTGAAACTCGTCCCCGGTGCCGCCAATATCGTGCCCTTCGCCCTCAAGGGTGAAGGTTTTACCGTTGTATTTGGTGTAGCCGGGGATAGTGACCTTGCCGACATCCGTGGTTTGCCAGTTTCCCGGTAACCCTGTAGATGCCGAATAGGCAGCAAACTCTGTGGAAGGGGGGCTGACCCCGATGTCATTTGCGGCGGTGGCAATGTAGTAATGGAGCCTGCCTTTCTCCGCTGTGGTGTCCCGGAAAACCGGGAGATTCAGTCCTGCTGCGATTTCCTTATACGGCCCGCCAGCTTTTGTTGAGCGGCTTA
>CAWVVE010000074.1:0-7637 GCA_963933075.1 uncultured Verrucomicrobiaceae bacterium
AGGTCAAGGTCAAGGTCAAGGTCAAGGTCAAGGTCAAGGTCAAGGTCAAGGTCAGGGTCAGGGTCAGGGTCAAGGTCAGGGTCAACCCTCCCCACAGGGCACCGGAGATCAGGGCAACTACTCCGGAACAGGAGGAACCGATGGCCCCAAGCGTGATCAACGGGGTAGCAGTAAATTCATTGGCCTGCCCGAACGTGAACGTGGCACCATCAACCAATCCAAAGCCGATTCCTATCCCGCTGAATATGGCTCCTTAATTCAGCAATACTTGAAGAACCTCTCTGATAAAGCCACCGACAAGTAATCATCAAAAACCAAGGATGGATATTCCATCCTCTCCTCTCTATCCTTTCCTCCTTTGACAGTCATGTCGTGTTCCCTTCCGATCAAGCAAACCGCATCCCTGGCAATCATCGTTATTGCCCTCTCGGTTTCTTCAATCACAGCTCAAGTGGCTTTGCCCGGGGGCGCCTCGAAGGCGCGCCTTGATGACCCTGTCAAGGTTGACTCCTCCACGGAAAAGGTAATCCGCAGCGCGCTTGCCTACCTGGCATCCAAGCAAGCGCCAAACGGCGCCTGGCTTGGCGAAAGCGGTGAAGAAGTCCGTTATCCAATTGCCATCACTGCCTATTCATTGATGGCATTTCAGGCAGCGGGGCACCTCCCCGGAGAAGGGGAATTCGGTAAGAATGTCACCCTTGCAGTACGTTACCTGCTTTCAGAAATCGATGACCAGGGATTGATCGGCGATGAGAACAGTGGCCAATACATGTATTTCCACGGTATCGCCAGCATCGCCCTGGGTGAACTCTTCGGGCAAACCCGTGATGACACACTGCGCACAAAACTGGAAAAGATGATCAAGGTGATTGTAAGCAGCCAGAATCCCCAGGGTGGGTGGCGCTACAAGCCAATCTCCCACGATGCCGACATTTCCGTCACGGTGCTCTCTGTGGTGGCTTTACGCGCGGCTAAAAACGGTGGTATCGCCGTTCCCCAGAAAACCATCGACGATGCAGTCGACTATGTACGCAAATGCTTTAACGAACGCGATGGGGGGTTTGGATACCAACCCGGCCAGGGATCGGGGTTTGCCCGTACCGCAGCAGCCATCTATTCGCTGCAAGTCTGTGGGCTCTATGACGATCCAAAGGTGGCAAGTGGCTCAAAATATCTCAACGCCCGGTTTAAGCCGGGTGAACGCTGGTTTACCTACGCCAATTTCTATGCTGCGCCTGCACAATATATGATTGGGGGAAAGACCTGGGCCGACTGGTATTCCAACGTCAGTAAGGCGCTCAAGGACAAAGTCCGCAAGGATGACAACGGCAACAATTTCTGGGAAAGGGAGCTTGATGGCAGCAGCCCGGGGCCAATCTTTTCGACCTCCGTATACGCCATGATCCTGGCAATGCCTTACCATTACATCCCCCTTTACCAAAGGTAGTCGATTATAGAATGCATTCCAGAAAGCTCGGATCAGCAGTATACGTTACGAGTTTACTTCTTTTTCTCTTATCAGATCAGAGCCATTCTGAATTCAGGGTAGATATTGTCGGTGCTAACAACTCAGCCTGGGGCGGGTTCATTAAATCAGAGGGCACAAAACTGGTTAAAACCAGGGATCATAAAGGCACTCCCCTGGAAAACAGCAAGGGCTCAGCAGGCATAGCAAGGACGGTCGACCTTGATAAGGCCAGCCAAATCATATTCTACGCAGCCAAATCACCCACTTCGACTAAATCTTATGAAGACGGTCCCCTGCCCTCTCCGTGGCAATCCAAAGCAGTGGGAACTCTCCCGCGTGGAGGCTCGGCGAATGTCAAGAACGGCAGCATAATCGTTGAGACATCATCTCCACCTGCAGGAACCACTTCCGATTCCTTCTACACTGCTTACCTGCCATTACCGGAGAAGGATGCTTACATCACTGCCAGGGTTTCCAGGATTGACACTTACGAGGAAACCACCCAAAGCGGAATCACTATCCATGGCGCAAACGAAACAGGATCCCCCGGTGTTTTTCTCGCACTCTCACACCGGCATCCTGCCGCAATGATCAAGTGGGGGGGAGGGCGTCATCTTGGGAGAATCCCCAGGTTCTCCAGCGACATAATAACACGCGAAACTCACCGTCAGGGGGTCAATATTGATATCGATGTAAGCGGGGCTATGCAATTGTTTCTGGTCGTCCAGGACGGTGGAGACGGATTTCATTCCGACTGGGCCAACTGGATCCGACCCCGCATCCTAACTGCAGGATCGGAACGAAAACTCACAGATTTGCACTGGACATCAGCTGCCGCTGGATACGGCAACGTTCACAAGAACAAGAATTCCAACGGCAGGAAAATGCAAGTCGGAGGGGAACCCGTTGAGTATGGAATTGGCACCCACGCCAACTCAATCATCGAATTTGATCTACCTCCGGGAACAACACGCTTCAGAGCCACTGCCGGCATCGACGATGCGGCACCGCAAAACCCAAGTGTCAAGTTCATGGTTTATACCGCCGATCCAGATTCTTCGGTTACCGACATCCCAAAGACTTACTATGACCCAAGAAACAGTTCTAAAGTCGGCCAATGGCTCCGGCTGATAAGAAGCAAGGGATACATTACCGGATACATTTCACGGGACGGTGGCATCTGGCGTAAAATACTCTCCGTGCCCGATGAAATACAATCTCCTGCTGTTGCCGGATTGATCACCCGGGGAACTAAACCCAGAAGGCGCTGGGCAACCATTTTTGATCACGTTGCAACAGGCTCTCTGGAACAACTTGGGCCAATGCGAGAAATGGAGCCCAGGATTGCACTCGTTGACGGAACCATCTTCCATGAGCAAATCACCAGGGCCACGCCCACCCTGTTGTATCTTGGCGGCCCTAACAAGAACCGTGTAATACCTGCCCTTAGTATTGCCCGCATTGAGTATCATTACCCACTAGACCCTCAATTTGACAGGCCCCTTGCCGGACAAAAAGAAGGATTAATTCTCTCCAATGGGGATTTCTTCGCCAGCAAGTTCGCGGGAATCACCGGCAACACACTCACCACCGACTCCGCATTGTTCGGAAAACGCAGCTTTGATATCAATCGGACAATAGACGCCATTGTGCTGAGGCCTGCATCAAAAACAATTCCCAAAGGATGCACTTACATGCTGGAAACGTGGCGCGGCGGAAGAATATACGGGCGCAACCTGCGCGCCGGGGATCAGCATATCAAAATAGACACAATCCGGCTACGCACCCAAGAAATCCCCTTTGAGGAAATTCGCAGGATTTCGCGTATTTAAATACCGCGCCGGTTGTCCCCTTACCCCTCAGAAAAACGCACAATCCACTCCTCCAAAGGGCCACGTTATCAATTTTTCCTGTGTTTATGCTCCTGACCGCTTGCATCATTTCGGATTTCTGTAATAAATCAATCGGCTAAAACTCTGTTTGCCTTAACCGCCGAAAAATTTATGAATGCACTCCTTGCCCTAGAAGACGGACGCCACTTTAAGGGCAGGGCTTTTGGCAGTACTGGAACAAGTTGTGGTGAGATTTGTTTCAATACCTCCATGACGGGATATCAGGAAATCCTCACCGACCCCTCATATCGGGGACAGATCATTACCATGACCTATCCTCTCATCGGTAACTACGGCGTCAGTAAGCTTGACTCTGAGAGTGAACATCCACATGTCAGGGGCTTTGTCATTGAGGAACTCTGTGACGCTCCCAGCAATTGGCGCTCAGAGCAAAGCCTGGACTCCTACCTGCTCGATCACGACATCATCGGTATTCAGGGCATTGATACGCGCTCACTCACCAAGCACCTCCGTGAACGGGGCGCAATGAAAGCCCTGCTTACCACCGAAGACATCACTGTGGAAGAGGCCTGCCAACAGGCAGCCTCAAGCGATGGTGTAGTGGGAATGGACTTTGTCCGGGAAGTCACCACGAGCGAAACCTATCGCTGGGATCCTGAAAATCTCCTCAGCCGGGAATGGACACTGGTAAATCCTGACCGCCAAGCAAGCCGATCAGATGACGGCAATTATTACCACCCTCTACCTGATCCCGAATACCGTATCGTCGCTTACGACTTCGGCATTAAACACAATATCCTAAGAAGACTTCGCCAGGAGGGATTCCTTGTTGATGTCGTAACCGCAAAGACAACTGCAGAGGATGTCCTGGCAATGAAACCTGACGGTGTCTTCCTGTCCAATGGACCTGGAGATCCCGAGGCTCTCGGCTATATCCACAAGGAAATTGCAACATTAATAGGCAAACTCCCCCTTTTTGGAATCTGCCTAGGGCATCAAATCCTAGGGCATGCACTGGGAGGCAAGACCTTCAAGCTGAAATTCGGCCACCGCGGAGGCAACCAACCGGTCAAGGACCTGCGCACAGGTAACATTGCCATCACCTCACAAAACCATGGCTTCGCAGTCGATGCTGAATCACTGCCCGCCAATACCGAAGTAACCCATATAAACCTCAATGATGGCACCGTTGAGGGGCTGCGAAGCACCGCTCATCCGGTATTCAGTGTTCAATATCACCCTGAAGCAGCCCCTGGACCACACGATGCACGTTATTTCTTCTCTGAGTTTGCCAAACTGATTGAACAGGAACGATGAGCCGCCTAAGGTTTCCCGCCATTCACCGTCAACCTCCATTCATGGTCTACTTGATGGCAGGATTACTGGCTTAGACCTCTTTACTCACAACTATATTATTTCCAGGAGAACCTAATACTCCCCTCAATTCTCACATGCCAAACACAATTATAGTAGGTGCCCAATGGGGCGATGAAGGCAAAGGAAAAATCGTCGACTACCTTACCGAGAATGCGGACATAATTGTTCGCGCTCAGGGAGGCAATAATGCCGGGCACACCGTCATACATGGTGACCAGAAGTATATCCTGCACCTCATTCCTTCCGGAATTCTCTGGCCAGAGAAACAATGCGTTATAGGTAATGGCGTGGTCATTGACCCTGTCTCACTCATTGAGGAATTCGAGACCCTGGGAAAACAAGGCATTGCTATATCACCTGAGAACCTCGCTATCAGTGACCGGGCACACTTGACCCTGCCCTACCACAGGCTCCTTGATTCACATCGGGAATCAGGGTTAGGAGGAAAGAAAATAGGAACCACCGGAAGGGGCATTGGTCCGACATACGTTGACAAGGCCGAACGCTCCGGCATCAGAATGGCTGACCTTGAAGACTCAGGATTCCTCGAGGCAAGGCTGGCAGAAAAAATAGAGCAGGCAAACCGTATCCTTAGCGATGCCGGCACCGAACCTCTCGAGCTCATCACCATTAAAGAAGAATTAGAGAGTGCCTATCAAAGGCTTGCTCCATTTATCCGTGAGACAACCAGTTTTCTCCATCGTCAGATCGCAGATGGGAAATCACTTCTCTTTGAGGGAGCCCAGGGCACTTACCTGGACATTGACCACGGCACATATCCGTTCGTGACATCTTCCAGTACCACAGCAGGAGGCGCATGCACAGGTTCAGGAGTCTCTCCCCGGGCCATTGATAACGTAACCGCGGTGGCGAAAGCATACACGACTCGCGTGGGAGCCGGACCATTTGTCACGGAAAATGTGGAGTTTTCTGATCGCATGCACGGCATGGGAAGAGAATTCGGCGCAACCACCGGGCGCAAGCGCCGTTGCGGATGGTTTGATTCCGTGGTGACAGGTCATGCCTGCCGCCTCAACGGTGCCGATCACCTCGCGTTAACCAACCTTGATGGCCTTGACGGTATCGAAACAATCAAGATATGCACCGCTTACCGGCTGAACGGTAAAACACTGACAACCCCACCGTCCAGGGTCGAGTCCTGGGAAGATTGTGAACCTGTCTACGAGCAACTTCCCGGATGGCCCGACACTCCCACTGCAGGGGCACCGGACATTTCATCCCTTCCGGACAACGCCATGGCCTATCTGGCTCGACTTGATGATCTCTGTGGTTGCCCGGTTAAACTTGTGGGGGTGGGACCTGATCGCAAGGAAACCCTCACCCGTGATTGAGCCCCTCCCGGGGGTCTCAGTTGCAATCACCCCTTAACATCTCATTGCATGGCGAAACATAAAAAGATACCCAGACACATCGCCATTATCATGGACGGTAACGGACGCTGGGCAAAAGAACGCAACCTTCCAAGGCGTGAGGGACATAGAGCCGGGGCAGAGGCAGTGCAAAAGACAATTGAGGCATGCAGTGAGCTTAAAATCAACTTTCTCACCCTTTATGCCTTCTCCTCGGAAAACTGGAACCGCCCGAAAATGGAAGTGCGTGCCCTGATGAACCTGCTGGAGCAATTCCTGAAAGAAAAAACCTCTGAACTCCAGCAGAGAAATGTGCGCCTACAGGCAATTGGACGCCTCACGGACTTGCCTCCAGGACCTCTTGAACAACTCCACAAGACCATTGAGGCAACGAGGGAAAATACCGGCCTGAACCTGATTCTCGCGCTCAGTTATGGAGCCCGTGAGGAAATCATTGATGGCGTGAAAAGTGTAATGCGCCACATCAACGAGGGACATCTCGACCCAGGCATGCTCGATCCTGAGATTTTCAGCAAGCATCTTTATACCCGCTACTACCCGGATCCCGACCTTTTGATCCGCACCTCAGGTGAAATGCGCCTCTCCAACTTCCTGCTATGGCAGATAAGTTACGCCGAGCTGTTTATCACTAAAAAACTATGGCCTGACTTCAATAAAGATGATTTACATAAGGCTGTAACTGATTACGCAAATCGTAATCGCCGTTATGGCGGTGTCTGAGAATCTCCCGCGATCGATCAAGCCCTTCTGCTTAATGGCTTCACCAAGTTCCAAAACTGTAATGCTTATCGACCCTGATGAGGACTTCCTCAAATGGGCCGACAAGCATTTGCGCACACCGGATACTGAAATCATCTGCAAAACTGATTCATCGGAAGCTCTGGAACTCTATCTCAAGGACCCGCCTGACCTCATCATTTCCGAGTTGTATACGGAACCAGTGGGAGGGATGGAACTGCTAAGAAAAGTTCGACTCAACACTCCAAATGCAATGGTCGTGCTGACCACAGGATTCCCTCCCACCAGTTCCGTAATCGAAGCAATGAAACTGGGTGCTTATGATGTTCTCCGCAAGGAGTCCCTTCCATATGACCTGCGTCCGGTTGTTGAGGAAGCACTTAAAGCAGGTGAAATCATCAGTTCTACACCGACGCAAAATTCCCCATCCCTGAACCGGGAAGATCCCCGCGAAACCATCATTGGAAACTCTTCAGTAATGCAGGAAGTCTTCAAGATGATCGGCCGGGCGTCACGCGGAGATGCTCCTGTCCTTATTACAGGGGAAAGCGGATCAGGAAAAGAGGTTGTCGCCGGCGCGATACATAACTTCAGTCCCCGATCAGGCAGCGAACATGTCACGATTAACTGCGCAGCAATCCCAGAAAACCTCCTCGAGTCGGAGTTATTCGGCCACGAAAAGGGTGCGTTCACCGGGGCAACAAGCTTGCGAAAAGGTCGCTTTGAGCAATGCGATGGCGGCACTCTTTTCCTCGATGAAATTGGTGACATGCCCCTCCAGACCCAGAGCAAGATCCTGCGGGTTCTCCA
>CAWVVE010000075.1:0-7624 GCA_963933075.1 uncultured Verrucomicrobiaceae bacterium
ATGCGGCAATGTCGGCCATTAATGACTTCATCAACTACCGCGAAAGCGATGCATTCGGGCTGACGGTCTTTGGAGATCATTTCCTCCACTGGATTCGTCTCACTTCCGACCCCTCAGCTTTTGGATATGCCACCGCTTTTCTCGGCCCCAAGCGACTTCCGGTCTGGTTCCGAGGCGGTACAAAGATCGGTATGGCACTTGCAGAATGCCTCAAGTTGCTTGTCGAGCACGAAGATGGAGATCGTTTAATTATCCTGGTTTCAGATGGATACAGTGCCGACCTGAACGGTGGCCGCGATGTCGAGATTGCTTCCAGGTTGGCGGCCAACGACATTACTGTCTACGCCATCCATGTAGCCCCGGGTGCCCCGCCGGCACAGTTGCTGACAATCTCGGGACGCACCGGCGGTGAAGTATTCGCCGCTGGAGATCCTGAGGCACTGGCAACCATCTTCAGGCGCATTGACGAGATGCAAAAAACCGGGATTGAAAAAGTTGCGGCAGAGTCGATGGATGATTTTAAGCCCTACGCCATTGCAGGAACTGCCACTCTAGGGCTGTTCCTGCTCAGCCTGACGGGCTTGCGTTATACACCATGGTAGGCATACCCGAAATTGTTTTTGTTGCTGTGCTCATTATCGCACTGGGCAGTGAATGGCTGCATTCGGCAAGGGTGGCCCGAATCTCGCAACTGGTTTTTGGGCCTTCAGAAAAACCCGCGTTGTGGGCCATGGCAGCTCCCTTTGTCAGGTGTATCGCCGTTGCAGGGGCAGGATGGGGATTGCTTACCCTGCTTGAAATCAACCCAAAAGTATACAAGGCAAAAGCCGTCGAGGAGTCCGAAATCCAGCATATTGTCATTGTCCTTGATGTTTCCCCCAGCATGAAGCTTGAAGATGCCGGCGGTGGCGGGTCCCTGTCGCGACGCAGGCAGGCCTTCAAATTGATGGAATCCTTCTTCAAGCGTGTATCCATGGAGCAAATACGCCTGTCGCTGGTCGCGGTCTATAATGGAGCCAAGCCTGTGGTTGTGGACACCCGGGATGTTGACGTAGTACGTAACTTCCTTGACGGGGTAGATATGTATACGGCCTTTGAATCCGGCAAGACACATCTTTTTGACGGTCTTGAGCTCGCCGCTGAAATATCCGAGGATTGGCGACGAGAAAGCACCACTATCATCCTGCTCTCCGACGGAGACACCGTGCCTGCCAAAGGGATGCCGCAAATGCCAAAATCAGTTAAAAATATCCTCGTGGTGGGTGTTGGCAACCCGGTAACCGGCACCTTCCTTGACGGTAAAAATTCCAAGCAGGACAGTTCCACCCTGCGACAAATCGCACTGCGTCTGGGCGGGCACTATCACAACGGCAATGAAAAGAATCTTCCGGGCGAGACCATCGGTTATCTCACCGCAGTCGAGAACGAAAGCCCCTTTAAAAGGCTTACCCGCCGGGAATATGCGCTGGCCACTGTCGTCATGTCGACCATCATGCTTGCCCTGCTGCCTGTGATGCTTGTGCGATTTGGCACCCGCTGGAGACCCGGCATTCCCCCGGTAAGCAAACACTCACAATGAGCTTGTTCCAACTCCCGGCAAACCGGCCATGGGCAGCACTTTCCGGCATCGCCCTGATCAGCGCTATTGCAATCCTGGGCGCCACCCGGGAACGCACACACAGGAAAAAAACAAACCCGGCGCCAACATCTGGCCAGGAATTCAGTGAACGCATCAATGAACAATTCGGTTCCGATGGCTCCGATATACTGCTGCTTATTGACTGCCCCCGGGGCGGTGATCTCTTTGATCCCGCCGCCACCCTCGCCGTCAGGAATCTGCTGCAACGGGTCCGGACTCTTCCGGAAGTCATTAAAATTCCCGCTGCCGGCTTGTTGATGCCAATGTTGCCCGGTGCGGATGCCGACCTCGCGGAGCAAAAAGCCTGCCGCAAGCGTGTACTCAAAAACCCGGTGGTCGCAGGCAACCTGCTCTCGCTTGATGCCCGCACAGCACTTGTTCCACTTAGCATCAGGTTAGCCGAACGTGATCAAATGAGGGATGCGGTTGGAGCAATTGAAAAAGCCATCCGGTTAAATGCCGAAGATTCTCCCATCCGCGCCAGACTGATCGGACTGCTGCCCATTGATATTGCAAGACGCGATGCAATGAAGATTGAACAACGCCGTTTCCAGATCATTGGCTACAGCCTTGCGGCAATCCTTTCCCTGTTATTTTTCCGCGGGCTGGTAACCACAATTGTGGTAACGGCGCCTCCCTCGATCGGCCTGTTGTGGACACTGGGATTCCTGAGTTTCACCGGAGAACACCTCAACAGCCTGTCAATGGTTGTCATGCCGATGATTCTGGCAATGCTCGGCTTCACCAACGCTGCCCATATTGTTTTTCAGCTGCGTCGCGAACGTAAAGGCGGATTGGATGCACGTAATGCCACAGCATCTGCCCTTCACAAGCTCGGGCTGCCCTGCATGTTATCGGCACTAACGACCACTGCAGGATTTGCATCTCTCATGATTGCCGAGTCTAAAATGATAAGCGATTTCGGACGTGATTGCGCAATCGGCACGTTGCTTACTTTCGCCGCAGTTATGCTCATCCTCCCGCTCATGACCAGACATGCCGCCACGGAGAACCTGGAATCTTCACTGGTGCGGAAATTCAAGCGTATATTCCCCGGTGGAAAATCAAAGAACCCGCACCCACCCAAGGGCAAACGCCTTGCTGCTTTCTTCCAGGGTTTCATTAATCTCATCATCACCCGGGCATCAACCGTGGTCGCAGTAGCCACGCTTCTCACCATCTGTTTCGGATGGTTAACAGCCACCCTGAAGCCCGATATTTTTCTGCGCAATCAATTGCCGGAAAACAGCGAAACCTCAGCTGCCCTGGCGGATGCAGATTCCGAGATGGGGGGAATCCAAGTGGTGAAAATAGCCTTGCAATGGAAAAAGGACGGCAAAGAAAGATTGCAGGTCATGGCCGCAATAGAAAACCTGGTGGAGAAGGTTCGCCAAGAGACCAAAGCCCTGAATTCCGGCAATCCTCTCCTCAGTAAACCGCTGTCGGTTCGCACCATGCTCTCCGTGCTTCCCGGCATGGAAAATAATCCCTCAACCGGCAGCCGCCTGCTTGACATCAACACACCGGGATTTGCCAAGGCTGTAAGCTCATTCTACCGGCCTGATCTAAAGACTGCTGTAATTTCTGTTCGTGTTCAGGATCTCGGGGTGGCCAAATATGTGCCTGTCTATGATCTTCTCCAGAGGCGCCTGGAAACACTCAATGAAGAATACCCTGATTATGTTTTCGGTCTTGCCGGCGGGGCCGTCAGTCAGGGGCGGTATCTGCACCGCATGGTCAACGACCTTGCCCGCAGCCTTGCCGTGGCGGTTGGAATCATCCTTGTCATGATTGCCTTTGCCTACCGTTCATTGCGCGTTGGGTTAATCGCAATGCTGCCAAACTTATTTCCTTTGCTTGCCTGTGCCGCAGGCCTGGCGCTCTTGAACATTCCCCTTTCCCTGGAAATCGTATGTGCATTCACCATCTGTGTCGGTATTGCCGCCGATGATTCCATCCATTTCCTCAGTCGTTACATTACGGAGCGCTCGAACGGACTGGACACCAATGACGCCCTGAGCTGCAGTTTCATGCGTGTCGGGCAGGTGCTGGCCATTACCACGACGGTCATGCTCTGCGGCCTGGGCAGCATCCTCTCCAGTTCTCTGCCAATGTATCGCTCCTTTACAGCTGTTGCCTGCACCACTTTGGCTGCGGCCCTGATTGCTGATCTTATCATCCTTCCGGCCCTGCTTAAGCTTTTCAGCAGTGAGTCGAAATTATCTTGAACCTCATGGCTTAGAACTTACAATTTAAATTAATTTCCCATGCGCAAATCTTTCATTCTACTGTGGCTGCTGGTTCCGCTTGCCGCTGCCGCTTACCATTACGGGCCTGGTCAAGACAAGCTCCGGGCAGACGAGGTTGCCGGACATATCGCAAGGGCCAAGGCGCACCTTGCCGCAGAGGAATTTTCAGAAGCTGTCACGGCCTTCGACCAGGCAATCAGTGAAATGCCGCCCGGTAACACACAGGCAATCCCGAGATTGCGTCTGGAAAAAGCGAAAGCGCAAATGCAATGCTCAGGTCTTCCTCAAGCCCATAAAGACCTTGTTTCGCTGCTGGATGATCTTGGGGAAAATGCAGGAGCATCCCCGGAACTGATTGCTGAAACCAGATCAACCCTCGCCAATGCGCAATATTACATGACGTGGCTGCTTCGGCTGGAGGGTCACGCAAAAGAAATCTGGGAACCGGTTATCGAATCCTCACGCCATAATTACCGTGCCGCTGCAGAATTTGCGGCCACCTCGGGGCAGCCGGGTGCTGCAGGCAAAGCGAGGGAAAACCTGGAAGCCGCTATCAAGCTGGCCCGTGTTGATCTTGG
The DNA here is from genome assembly GCA_963933075.1 of uncultured Verrucomicrobiaceae bacterium. Classification (GTDB taxonomy): domain Bacteria; phylum Verrucomicrobiota; class Verrucomicrobiia; order Verrucomicrobiales; family DEV007; genus CACIUL01. Next base: position 4,467 of record CAWVVE010000075.1, read on the forward strand.
TGAATTACAGGGCCTGCCGCTACCAAGTCAATGACAAGGCTGCGGCAGCGGAATCAAGCCCGGTCGGGTTGGCAAAGCGAAAAAAACAGGCAAGAAAGCCAATGACTCCCGGGGAGCTGGGGAAGCCCCGCCGCCGGATGGGATCGGATCCTAAATATACAGCCGGGAAAAGCTATCGATAGGGGTCGTCTCACTACTTCCCGCCAACATCATGACCTCCACTTGCCTTATTGGCCTATCGCTAATTCTTTCCACGGCCGTGCTGATGGGGCAAAAACCGTTGCGGGTCCCCAAGCCACTTCCTGGTGCTCCTGCAGCGATCGCCGGACTGAAAGAGAAACCGGAAAATACCGCAGCCATCACGGGGGAGGCACTGGACAAGAAAAGAATTCCGGGAAACGCACCGGTATTGAAATCCACAGCCAAGCCATTGGACAAGGATGCCCTGTTATTGGCCAAATTTGTTAAGGTGGTTTTTGATCGTCGCCCGTCCAATATCCTGCAAAACTGGGCCTATCCCTCAGCAACTTCCAAGCCTCGGGTCAAAACCCAAGAACATAAAAAAAACGGCAAAGAAGGCACGCCGGTAAAAAAAAATCCCGCGGACATTGCTCTTGAGCAACTCACCTTGGATATCGCCCGTGGCGACTGGCCGGCAGTCGGTGTTTTCTTTCATTCCCAGTTTCAAAAACCCGAGAATGCACTCAAGGCTTACGGGTTAATGCTGGATGCCCTGGCTCGCCCGCCTCGGGTTAAGTTGCAGCCTGGTGCAGTGGTAACGCCGTCAAACCCGAAATTTGCCGAGAAAAACTTCCTTTCACCAGTCGATGTTGTTGCCTTGGCCGACTCCTGTCCCGGAAAGCTGGATGCCAAAACGCTGCTGCCAAAACTCGGCACCCTGCTGAAGGCTGCCGTGGCTGCCGGGCACTTTCCCGATGTCATTGTTGAAATCCTCGCCGCCGGGAGTGCCAAGCTTGGAGGCACAGCCGACAATACCAAGCGCCTCAATGCCGCAAGGCTTCTCATGAGTGCCGGTTTGCCTTCTGAGGCTGGCAGCTTCCTTCCCAAAGAAAACCAACCTGCCTCTCCACAGGCTCTTGACCTGATCGCCGGCTACCATGTTGCCATGCACGCAAAAACAATGGAAAAAGGGCATCTTTCTGCTGCCTGGCAGGCAACACAGTCAGCCCTCACTCATCCAGAAGGTGATGAAGATGCACGGGCAAGCGCCCTTGCCCGCGCCGTTGAACTGGTGCCGCAAATCGAGGAGGATCTCGGTAAAAGCTGGCTCGGGCAGAGTTTCACCGGGAATGCCCTGCGCGGCAGGGAGGTATTGGCAACCATTGGCGCGCTGACTTCACGCGGCCTTGCGGAAAGAGCTTCAACGCAACGGCAGCGACGGCTGACCCTGCAAAAAACCGCGGTGCGTGCCCTGCTTGAAACCAAGGAGGTCCAGCTCAAGCCCTGGTCAAAGGTGTTAACGCTGCTCGCCCTGAACTGGCTCAGTGAAGGAACATTAAGTTATCGCTATGATACCAGCAAAACACTCGGGCCGAAGGTTCGCTGGGATCGTTTTGGCAACATGTATTACGAGAATCCGTCAACCGCCTCCAAAACGGCCAGCGGCAGCACACCTGCCCCGATTGCTTCCGGTGAACTGCTCAAGGTAAGCCCGGGGGAAGAATGGATCGCCCTGCTTGAAGCTGACCTGCGCCCCAGATTTTACACTCTCTATGCGCAGCTTTATCTCAAGGTCAATGAACCGGAAAAAGCCTTCCCCTACATCGAGAAAATATCCTCCAGCCACCCGGATGCCGGTAAAAGCCTTGCAGAGGAATTCCTGAGGGTCTGGGCAAACAACCGCGACCCGAATTCCGGCCGTAACCGCAGTTACAAGTACGGATACATGTATGGCTATAACCAGCGTGCCAATTCCATACCCCTCACCCGCTCAAAGCAGGAACGCAACCTTGCCGCACTCGCCGTGTGGGCAGAGAAGCTGCAATCCCTGCCAACCGGAAAACTTGACCAGACCAAACTGACCGAGGCCTTTACCAAGATCCACAGCCGGGCGGAAGTCTACAAGCTGGGCGCCATTAATAGAATATTCGGCAGCTTCAAGGACATGGAAGCGGAAACCGTCGCGGCTATTGCCTCCACCATGAGAACCAACCTGGCAACCGTCTGGCGCAATCCCAAGACCCAGCAGGATCTCAAGACCAAGAGGAAAGATGCCGAGATTATGGCCGAGATTACCCGCGGCTATGACAGTGCCGGATCGATCGTGCTTGATGCGCTGCAAAGCCATCCGGAAAGCTGGCGGCTTTGGCTGGTCCGGGCCTGCATTTGCTTTGACCTGAATAATTTCTCGCAGGAAAACGGCAACAGCAGTGAATTCACGATCAAGCGCAAGGACGCTTTCGGGATGTTTTCCCGGGCAGCGGATTTTTACGCCGCCGCACTTCCGGAGAGCAAAATCGATGAGTCCACTCAAGTATATGAACACTGGATGTATGCGGCCCTCGGCGCCAGTGACCTTGGCGCCCTGCGTGAGAAGCAACAACCTTCACCAGCTCAAATTTCCTTAATCAAAGAAGCGCTGGGAAAACTCCCCGATGCCGCTGCACAGCGCCATATGTCGCGCTTCGCCAATGCCCTTGCCGCCCGTATAAGTGCAATTAAACCCGAGCTGAAACAACGCTACCTCAAGCACGGGCTTGCCATCGTTGGCAAGCACGAGCAAGCCGCAGAGGCACGCAAGGTCTTTGACTATTACAAAGACCTTGTTACCGAAATTCAACTCGTCGCGAGCATTGACGGACATCCCACGGTGGGACACGCCGAGCCCTTTGGCGTATTTGTCAATATTCGACATACCACTGAAATAGAGCGTGAAGCCGGCGGCTTCTCCAAATACCTCACCAACCAGAACAATGCGAGTTACGCCTATAATTATGGCCGGCCGACACAAAACTACCGTGACAAATTTGAAGAAACCGCCCGTTCCGCGCTCTCTGATCATTTTGAAGTCCTGTCTGTCAGCTTCCACGATAACAGAATCGCCTCGCGAGGAACCGGGCGCCAAGGCTGGAGAATTACCCCATATGCCTACCTGTTACTCAAGGCACGCTCACCGGAAGTTGACAAAGCCCCGCCGG
>CAWVVE010000076.1:0-7610 GCA_963933075.1 uncultured Verrucomicrobiaceae bacterium
TAGGTAAGGTTAATATTCCCCAGGAAGCTTTCATTAAGGTTTTGAAGTCGTCATCAGAATAGGTTCTTATATTATTAGAGATTTATCGTGTTTGGGAGAAAATATCTAAAACAGGCAAAACTCCTCAAGAAGGGGGTGAAGAAGTTTCTGAGTTACAAGCAGGATGTTCTCCCGCAGGTGGCGATCGACGATGTTCGCGCTAAACTTTCGGGCTTTGAGGAGGCGATTGCGACGAGGAACAAGGAGTCCATCAAGAGGGATGCCAAAGTCCTTACTGACGCATGCGAGAAAGTGATGCCGCCATCTTCCTATCCCGGCTTACGAGAGAACCTCGAAGTAATCTTCGTTGCCATCATCATTGCTGTCGGGATACGTGCCTATTTTGTCCAGCCGTTCCGCATTCCCACAGGGTCTATGCAACCGACGCTCAACGGGATAATTGGCTATCCGCAGACTGATGAATTCGAGGTGCCAGGATTCTTGGGCAGGGCCTTCGACAAGGTCTGGGAAGGCCGAACCTATGTGGACTTCACGATTCCTGCCGGCGCCAGGATCAGCAGTATCTCCGAGAGTACAAGGTTCAAGTTTTTCACTTCGACGCGCATTGAGTTTTCTGACTCTGCAATGGAGCCGGTCAAGGTTGGAGTTTCGCGCAAATCGTTGCTGGGCGATGGCAACGGTTCCGATCTTGGCCTCCTTAAGCTGTTGTCTCTGCAGTTTTATCCTAATGGCAGGGGAGGGATGAGTTCCCGGGTCGGCGGGCACAATAGCATTGACGAGGATTTAAGGGTTCGTGGTTATGTGGATACCGGGGACCAGGTGCTGGTGAATAAGTTCTCCTATCATTTTCGCAAGCCGCAGCGCGGCGAGGTCTTCGTGTTTAACACCGGGGGAATTACCGGCATTCCGCTGGATAATCCGGCGCAGGGATCGCAGCATTATATCAAGCGCCTGACCGGGGTCCCGGGTGATGAGCTTGAAATCCGACATGGTGATTCCAAGCTCTACGTCGACGGAAAGCCTGCCACAGAGGAGTTTGTGCGTCGTGTCTGGGAATCCAGGGGGGATGGTTATAGAGGTTATGGGTTTGTGCCGCCAACCAAAACCGATGAATGGTCATCGGGAGTGGGTAGCGGCAAGCGCACTTACTTGCTTAAGGAGGGACGCTACATGGCTCTTGGCGACAATAGCTATAACAGTTCTGATAGCCGTATGTGGGGCTCCGTTCCGGAACCCAATCTGGTGGGTCCGGCATTGATGGTTTACTGGCCCTTTGAGCACTGGGGGAAAATCCCCTAGGCTGCACACGCCCCTGGCGATGGCCGGTTAACGGCAGCAGTTACATCAAATGGCTTCTGCCGGCAGAGGCATCAAAGATACATGGTCCCGATATTGTCGAAAACAGTTTTTCTGGTCTGCTTATTTTCCAAACCGGTGCTGACTGTAGTAAACCACGCAGGATTTCCCCGTGAGCATTAATACAAGAAAATCTGCTCCTGCCCAGATTGCGGCACGGGCAAAGTCCAACTTGACCCTTGCCCTTGCCTGCCTGCCGAGGGATCGGCGCCGTGACATGATTTCCTTTTATGCGTTTTGCCGCGTGGTTGATGATATTGCCGATGAGCCTGACATCCCTGATTGCCAGCGATTGCAATATCTCGATGCCTGGGAATGCGGGTTACGCGAAGGTTTCGGGGAGCCTGATTCAGTGCAACTTGAAACCATGCGCATTTGCAGGAAATACGGCATTGATGTATCGCTCCTCATTGAGATTGTGCGGGGTATGAAGATGGATGTTGGCGAAGTGATTTACCGGACATTCGCAGAGCTCAAAGCGTATTGTTACCGAGTAGCCTGTGCGGTGGGGTTGATAAGTTTGGATATCTTCGGGGCGAATCATCCAGCAAGCCGTGATTATGCGGTTAACCTCGGATATGCCCTGCAGCTGACCAATATACTCAGGGATGTTGGCGAGGACGCCGCTCAAGGGCGCTTATACCTGCCGGAGGAGGATCTCGAGCGCTTTGGGCTTAGGGGCAGTGACATCCTTGCTGGAAGGAGTGGTGAGGGGTTCCTTGAACTGATGCATTTTGAGGCGGATCGGGCAGCGGCTTACTTTGATGCTGCCGACGCAGGTCTTCCGCGTGTTGACAGGAAGGCATTGGGCGCAGCGCGTCGGATGTCAAAGATTTACCGGGTCATTCTCGACAACATGATCAAGGATGACTTCAGGGTCTTTGAAAAGCGTTATCGCCCCGGTAAATTGCGAACGCTGGCTATCCTCCTTCGAGGTTGAAGTGCCTTCGGCTTATGGCTGATTTCCGTTCCCGGTTCCGGAATCACCTGATTCAGGTTTAGCTCCGCCGGGTTCCACGTCTTCAGCATCAAGCCATCGAGCCACCTCTTCCTGTACGGTATCAATTTCTGTGAGTTTAAGATTGGGGTCTCGCACGATGAATACTTCACCACTCCTGATGTGTTCATAGAAGAGCATGCGTGCCTCGTTGTTCTCCTTTACGTCGGTTTGACGAAATATTTTTTTCCGTTCCAGCATGACGGCAAGGATGTATCGCGCGTTTTCGCTTTTGGCGTCATCTTCCTCAATTAGTCGCCGAAGCATTGCTTCGGCGCTCTCATTGGCCACAACTTCTTTATCCTTGGGGTTTTCAGGGGCGGCTTCAAATGTGGTGCGCCAGAATGAATAGGGGTCTGGGTTGTCTGTATTATTGGCAAGGGATTCCCATGCAGAAACGCAGAAATCGCGACGTTCAAATTCTCCTTTCTCTTCATTTCGGAATATGGCCGTGTAGAAGGATTCCCCGTCTACGAAGGGTTGCTGGCTTCCATGACATGTACTTGAACGCAACCGGATGTGCCATGAGTCATTGAGGGGCATGAAGTAAGATCTATTGGTGAATGGTTAGGTTGCGCCACATGCGTTAAGAGTCAGCACTTGGGGCGGCATTGTTCCGGAATATTTTCCCGTTAACCCATTTCAGGATTCCTGCAAGTCCCGGTTTTGGCAATTCCCTGTGTGTTGATTTGAAGTGCAGCAAGAGAATGCCGCCAAATACAAGGAGTATGTTCGTCGTCCATGCACCAAGGAATGCGGGTATGCGCATGCTCTGGGCAAGGGCCAGAAAAATATTTTCACAAACAAGCATGCCAAAGAAGATCATTAAGGCACCGGCGACGCTTCCCATTACACCATGTCGGGAGAAGACAATTCCCATCGGCGCCGCTATAAGGGTGATGCCGAGGCAACTCCAGGGCAGGGCCCAGCGATAATGCCAGTGTGTTTTAAAAGATGCCAGCAGCCTTTTAGGTTGATCGGAGTTGGTCTTTATGTGAAAGGCGAGCCCAGGCACCCCGAGTTGTTCAGGGACGAGGCTTCCGCTGAAAATTTTCCAGGGTGTTTCACGCCAGTTGCTTATCATTCGCACGTCGAAACGGGATTGGCTGACCACGTTGCCGCTGGCATCAAAAGAGACTGTCGCCCCACGTATCAGTCGCCATTCTCTGGTAAAATAGTTCCAGGCAGCCTTCTCGGCGAAATAGGCAAGCTTGGGGTTGCCGGATTTATCGGCCTGATAGATTTCAATGTTGCCGAGTTTATCCCCGGCGAGGTCAAAGGGGATTCTCCCTACAAACCAAGTACGGCGATCTTCGCGGTTCCTGTAGAGGCGAGCATATGCCGCATAGCGTTTCTTCTTGGCTGATGCGTTTTCCTTCATTGAGGACATCACGGCTTCCTTGCGAGCCTCGGCTTCGGGGGCCCATTCGTAATTAAGTGCGAGCGCTACCAGTGAAAGGTAAAAGCCGGTAAGGAACAGTGGCATGAGGATTATGCGAAGGCTCTTCCCGGCGGATATCATTGAGATGATCTCGTTGGATTTCGACATCCTGCTCAACGAATACAAAAGGGCAAGGAGCAGTGTGATCGGGAGGATCATCACGATTATTTGCGGCACCTGGACAGTATAGCAGCGGAGTACAGTTGAAAGAGAGGCCTTGGCGTCAAAGAAATCGGGGCCGTTGTCGCTTAAGTCGATAATCAGCCAGATGATGATGAATCCTGAAAAACAATACGCGAAAGGAGTGAAGAATTGCCGGAGGATGTATCTTGATAGCAATGAGGCTCGTGAGTAGAGTAAGACGATTGTTGGCGGGCTGAGGATGATGCTGCCGATGAGGATAAGGCGGAAAAGGGAACTTATTGCGGAGGGCTCTACCCCGGCCAGTTGTAGTTGAGAGGCCCCGGACCTGGTAATTTCAGATGCAATCCAGACAGCAAATATTGCGAGGCTGGCCATGAGAATTCCTTTCAAGGGCGGGCCTTCACGACGCGCCCGTATAAGGTTCAGTGTAAGCACGGGCAGCAGCAGCCAGAGGCAAAGGAAATAGGACTTTTGGATAAACTCGAAGATGACAATTGCCTCGGTGCCTTCCTCAACGATTTTTATGGAGTTTTCCTGATATGCTTTCAGGGAACGCGCCAACAGGTGTGTGCTTGCTACTGCCACAGCTAGCAGCGTGCACAATGTTACTGAGCGCGGGTTAGTGAGCAACCAGGAGCCGACAGGGCTAGAGGTGAAGGGTGCTTTGCGCAGTTTGTCAGAGGATGGCGGCATATTTACCCGGCTTCGAGCGGGTTGGTTGTATCGTTCAAGATAAGGCGGCCGGTGTTTTTTAAAACTGAATACATCTTCAGACTGGCAGGATTGCTTCAATATCCTCGTGTTGGGAGCAAAAGGCAGTAATTTCCTCGGAGTTCATGACAAGGAATGCCGTGGAGAGGGCATCTGCTAATGCCGCAAATGGAGCAAGCGCCCATGCGTTCTTCTTCATGGCGCTGACCCGGAATCCACCACGAGGGTCGATGATGTGCTCTCCTCTCTCGGTGAAGCCTGAGCCGCTAAGGGATTGATCCTTCAAGTTAATGCCGGGAATGTCGGGCTCGCCCATGCCGACTGGCCAGCCGTCACCGGATGGACCTTTCCCAAAGGCCAAGAGGGTACTTCCCCCCGCATCAAGGAGTGCGTTATCTATGCCGCTTTCCTTTAGGATGGCGGCCATCTGGTCGAGGGCGTAACCCTTGCCGAGGCCGCCAACGTCAAGCCAAATGTCCTTGCAGGTGATTGATGCTTCCCGGCATGACGGGTTGAGCAATACCTTGTCGATACCGATAGCCTCTCTGGCGCGTGCGAGTTCTGATTTGCTCGGTTGCCGGGGGGAGTGATCTGGATTTGTCCATACTGCCAATAAAGGGCCGATGGTGATGTCGAAGGCGCCGCCGGTGGCTGAGTGGACCTCCTTGGCAAGATTGATGCAGTCGAAAGCGGCTTCTCCGATGGGCGTGCTTTTGCCCGGGCCAAGGTGGTTTAATCGTGAGATGTCACTGCCGTCTCGGAACCGGCTTAACTCAGCCTCAAGGACATCGAGGTCGCGCAGGGCCTCGGCAGCGCAAGTGTGGGCTTTTGTCTCGCTAGTCCCGGCAATGAAGATCTGGAACTCCGTGGCCATTGCATGAGCTCCGAGCCTGTGGTGTGTTTCGTTCATTGCTCGGGCGTGGAGCGTCGCTCGACCATTTCAAAGAAGAGTTCCCGCTCGATGTAGACGTGCAGCATGACATTGTCCCGCAGGTTCATCATGTCGGGGCCGATGTAGCGTTCGCCAAGCTTCAGGGCAAGTTGCTCATCGTATGCTGTGTCGCAGATGAGAACATCGCTTGTCACTGTTGCCTTGAGTTCCCGGGGATGTCGGGGGTAGCCGGCTTTTTCGATAGCGCGGAAATAGTAGGGCAGCGGCCAGCCGGTTTCCGGGTGGCAGATCAGGATGGATAGCTCCGGATTGATTTCCCGCAGTTCCGCGACCTGCGCAACAAGCCTGGAGACCAGGCTTGGAGATGTGTGGGAATAGATGTAGGGGTTGCGGTCTGCATTGAAAGGTGCCTGTGAACGTGACCTTGTGGATGGATCCAGGTGCCTGTGCCAGACTTGCTCGAGGAGACCTGGAGGGGAGTCACTGTTTTTCCGGATCTTGGCCCTGGTGGACTTGAAGTTGGCGATTTGGTTTTGTTTTAACAGGTTACAGCATCCAAGCATAAGCATGAGCGTTGCCAGCATGACTGTTCCAGTGGCAACAATCCTGTTGGGAATTGCCCTGACACACTTCAGCAGGGAACTGAAGCCGAACCCTGCCAGCAGGATTGCAGCGTGCAGGAAGGCGAGGATTGACCATGGGGTCTTGTAGGCGATTGCGGAGTAGATGAGGAGGGTGAGCAGGGCATAGGTTGCGAGAAGCCGCAGGAACACCTGCTGCTTTTCAGGCAGGTCACTGCGGAGGAATGCTGCCGCGCCGCCGACCAGGGCGAGCAGGATGATGAACAGTTCGCTCCATGTGTAGAGCTCCATTTTTTTCCAGGAGAGAAGCTCCAGGTAATACATGAAGGGTTTCTCGTGTCCGCTGCCTTCTGCCCTGTCCAGGTAGTGCAGGTAGGTTGAGAAACTCTGTGGGATCGCCTCAAGGTTAGTGAAGAACATCGAATAGATCCCTGCTGACATTGTTAGACTGAGGGCCAGTCCGATAGCGATGTGCCTGATGAGGGGAGTTACAGAAAGCCTTGCCGCCCGGCGCCTGGTGATCTCCTCAATGAGCCAGACGATGAACGCTGCGGCCACCAGGGCGAATATTGAAATGACAAAGGTTTCCTTGGTGGCATGCATCAATGCCGCCATTGCCCCGGCACAGGTCATCCATCGCAGTTTTTGTTGGCAGAAATATTTCCAGATGAAGAACACAAAGGCTGCCAAAAGAAACACCATCGGCAGTTCCATGATGTAGTAGCGGCTGAAGAATACATGCATGGGTGAAATGGCTGTAAGCAGGGCGGCGACAGCCACCCCGGTGTTGCCAATCAGTTTCCGGAAAAGAAAGGCTGCTGCGATCAGGGCTATGCCGAAGATAGCCGGTGTCAGCCGGAGGGTTGCCTCATCAAGTTGCTGGTATGATGTGGCTCCCTTTGCCAGTGCAACGGGCAGGGAGAAGAGTAAAAGTCCCGGCCCATGTCCGTCACTCGGATTGTATTCAAAGCCTTCGCCGGTAAGCAGTTCACCCATTCGGTAGGCCTGCACGGCCTCATCGGTATGCATCGGGCGCTGGCTGAGTCCCTCTATCCGGAGAGAGGTTCCCAGGATAATGGAAAACACGAGGGTAAGGGCAAGCAGGCTTTTCTGTAAGACTGGAGGCATCAGGATTTCAGTCGAAGGTATAAGCGGTATCCGATAGATGCAAAGGGGCAACGGGCAATAAGCGTACTTGCGTTCTTTACACATCTCTTCTTCAGTTGCCATCCGTAATCATGAGGTGGAAAAACAACAAGGATGGGGATGAGCCACGCGAGAGCATGCGGGAGGCTTTGCGGCTTTTTGCCTACCTCAAGCCATACCGGCGTCATTTCTATCCGGCGCTGGCCTGTCTTTTTATCACGGCGACACTGTCTCTTGCTTTCCCCTACCTGATGGGACAGTTGATTGGCGGAGCGGTTGAAATCGGCACGGATTCCGTGACTTCCCAGATTGACCGTGTCGCCATCATCCTGCTCATTGTGC
>CAWVVE010000077.1:0-7534 GCA_963933075.1 uncultured Verrucomicrobiaceae bacterium
TCTCTGGCCGACTCGGCGCTTAAAGAAAAAAAGGGCATTCATGAGATTGCGAGGATGCCGCTTCGTGCCCTGTTCAGCTCCCCGCAGTTTCTCTTTCATGCGGGTAAACCCGGTATACTGGACGATTACGCACTTGCCACACGCCTTTCCTATTTTTTGTGGAAAAGTGCCCCGGACCAGCAACTTCACCGACTGGCAGGAAACGGAAGCCTTAAACAACCCATTGTCCTGGCCGGACAGGTTGAGCGAATGCTCAGTGACCCGCGCGCAGGGCGCTTCATCAATGACTTCCTCGACGGCTGGCTGCAGTTGCGTGAGATCGATGCCACGACACCTGACGAGAAACTCTACCCGGAGTTTGATGATCAGTTGCGCCAGGCAATGCTTGCCGAGACGCGCCTGTTTTTCCGGGAGTTGCTCGACAGGAACCTTGGTGTGCGCCATTTCATCAAGTCCGACTTCACGTTCCTTAACCGCCGGTTGGCACGTCATTACGGCATTGACGGGGTAGCGGGCGAGAAAATGCGCTTGGTGGATTTGCCTGAGGAGAGTGTCAGGGGTGGGCTGATGACTCAGGCCAGTATCCTTAAAGTGACCGCCAACGGAACCCTCACTTCACCCGTCAAGCGCGGCAATTTTGTCTTAACTTCCCTGCTGGGTACTCCCCCGAATCCTCCACCTCCAACGATTGAGGCCATTGAGCCGGATATCCGCGGTGCTGTCACCATCCGCGAGACGCTGGCCAAGCATCGCAACGTGCAATCCTGTGCCAACTGCCATCAGCACATTGACCCGCCGGGCTTTGCGCTGGAGAGCTTTAACCCGATTGGCGGTCATCGCAGGCGCTACCGCACCACCGGCCGTGGGGATTGGACAACGGATCGTATTCATGGCCGCCGCGTTAACCAATACCGCTGGGCCCGTCATGTTGATTCGGGAGGGGTTACGGCCGATGGGCAGAAGTTTTCCGGGATCCGCAAGTTCAGGGACCTGCTCCTTGAGCAGGAGGAGCAGGTGGCCCGCAACTTCATCTCGCAGCTTGTTGTCTACTCCACGGGGGGTGAGATTGAGTTTGCTGACCGGGAGGAGATTGAGCGGATCCTTTCCAGGGCCAGGCCCGGGGGATTTGGTGTGCGTAAAATCATTCATGAGGTCATCAAGAGCCGGCTCTTCAGTCACCAGTAAAATGAAAACCACTATGAACCGTCGTACAGTGCTCAAGGCCTCTGGAGTTGGCTTGGCGTTACCGTTCCTGGAGTCGATGAGCCCGGTGCAGGCAAAGAATGCGCAACCTCCCAGGCGTGCGGTGTTCCTGTGCAACACCCTTGGCCTGCATGCGCCTGCCTTGTTTCCCAAAAAAGCCGGCCGGGATTATGAAACGACGGATTACCTGGGATTACTCAAGGAGCATCGCAGGGATTTAACACTTTTCTCCGGGCTCTCCCACCCGGGCCAAGGTGGCGAGCACCAGTGTGAGATGACCTGGCTCAGTGCTGCATTAAATCCCGGGATGGACGGGTTTCGCAATTCCATCTCTATTGATCAATACATGGCATCCAAGCTGGGCTATGTGACCCGGTTCCCCTCGGTGTCGCTTAGCAGTGACGGTCCGAAGAGTCAGTCCTATACCGGCAGTGGAGTGATGATTCCTGCCGAGTTTCGTCCATCACGCCTGTTTGCCAGGATGTTCCTGAGGGGCAAGCCGTCCGAGCTTGCAAGGCAGAAACAGAAGCTTGGCGACGGTCGAAGTATCCTTGATGAACTCATGGACCAGACCAGGTTGCTGCTGAAGAACGCCACGGCAGCCGACCGTGCAAGCCTGGAGGAATACTTTGAATCGGTGCGTGATGCCGAGAAGCAAATGGCAGAGGCCCAGGCCTGGATTGATAAGCCCAAGCCGGAAGTCGCTCAACGGCCACCCAGTGATATTCATGACAAGGGGGATATTATTGGCCGCATGCGCCTTTTGCTCAACCTGGTGCCATTGATCATCCAGACAGATTCCTCGCGCGTGATCAGTATCGTCATCCAGCACAATCATGGCATCCCGAAGGTCGACGGCGTGGACAGCGAGCATCACAACCTCTCCCATCACGGGCGTGACCCGAAGCGCATTGACCAATTGAAGAAAATTGAGCGTGGCATTGTGGGTTGCTTCGGGGAGTTCCTTGGCCAAATGAAGGCCAAGCAGGAAGAGGGCGGGTCCCTTCTTGAGAGCACAACGACGCTTTTTGGAAGCAACCTGGGCAACGCCAGCGCGCATGACCCGCGCAACAACCCGATCCTGCTTGCCGGGGGCGGGTTCGACCACGGGCAATACATTGCCCATGATGCCCGGCGCAATACCCCGCTGTGCAATCTCTTTTTAAGAATGCTCGGGGACATGGACATTGAGGCGGAGTCTTTTTCCTCAAGCACGGGGAGACTGGAATGGTGAGGTCAATGACCGACCGGGTCTTAAAAACTTTATTCGATTAAACAAAGCATGAAGAGAAGAATCACAACGATTGTAATGACCGGCCTTGTCCTTTTCCTGTGTCAGGCGCACGCGGCCACAATTAAGGGCAAGGTAACGGACGCATCCGGCAAGGTGATGGCTGGGGTGATGGTTTCCGCCTTTGATGAAGAGCGCAGGCAGAGCACCTCGGTATTCAGCCAGGCGGATGGGACATTCAAGATTGACGGGTTACGTGAGGTGAATTTCAAGGTGCGGGCCCGTTTGATGGGGCAGCTTGACCACTGGCGTGATGCGGTGGGCCCGGACGCAGGGTCATTGTCTATTTCCATGCAACCGGCCACCGGGGAGAAACTTGAGGAACAGAGGCCGGCGACCAGTGGTTTCGGCATGCTCAAGTTCGACAGCCTCAAGGACAAGTTGAACTTCAAGATGATGTGTTCCTACTGTCACCAGATCGGTACTGTTGGCTTTCGCTCACCGGAGAAACCCGTGGACTGGGAAACCATGATTCGTCGCATGGACGGCTTCGGCGGTCTTTACCGTCACACGCAGAAGAATATCATTGGCAAGATTATTAATACCTACAAGGGGGATGCCGTGGATCGCTGGCCGCAATTTGTGCCCCCGCCGGCGCCGACCGGGGTGGCAGCTAAGGCGAAGATCACTTCCTGGGAGGTTGGCAAGCAGTATGAAGGATCCTTTCATGACCTTGAACTTGGTCTGGACGGGCTCGTTTACGTGGTGAATATCAGCAAGGGTCGCCTGGTTACCCTCAATCCTGAGACCGGTGAACAGAAGTTTCGCCAGTTTCCGCGTGGTTCCCATGGCCCGCATTCCATTGAACTGGCCAATGACGGCAACATGTGGGTGACCATGTGTGCCTCGGGCCAGATGGCCAGGTATGACCTGAAGACCAAAGAGTTTTTGGTCTGTTCCAGTGCTGAGGCGCCTGCCCGGCGTGGCTCCTATCCCCACACCTTGCGTATCAATCCCAAGGATCCCGAGGGGCTCATCTGGTATACTGATGCGGGCCGCAATTCCTGCTTCTCGCTGCATCCAAAGACACTCAAGGTGAAGGAATACAAGCTGCTTGAAGCCAACCAGGCAGAAGCTGCCGGTAAGGGAGAGTCGCGTGGAATCACCCCCTATGGCCTGGATTATTCCCCGGTGGACGGGGTGATCTGGTATAGCAAGCTCAACGGTAACCGCATCGGGCGCATTGACCCAGCTGCCCCGGACGGCGACATCAAGGAATGGAACCCCCCCTTCCGCGGTCCTCGTCGCCTGCACGTGGCGCCGGACGGGATTGTCTGGGTCCCGGGATTTGCCTCGGGTGTTTTCGGCAGGTTCGACCCGAAGAGCGAGGAGTGGCTGGTCTATGATCTTCCTGATGCGGAGAACCAAATTCCCTACGCGCTTAATGTGGCACCCAACGGCCATGTCTGGATTTGTGGCACCGGCAATGACACGCTCTACAGGTTCAATCCAAAGACAGAGTATCTGGTTGAGTTCCTCCTGCCTCACCGGGTGAGCTATACCCGGGAGATTGAGTTTGATGAGGAGGGCAATGTCTGGACTAGTACCAGTGGCCCGGCGCGGCACATGGAGACCGGGAACGGTTCAATTATCAAGCTGGAGGTGCTCGGTGAGGCTGACCATGGCGGTCAACGCCTGGTGGGTTATGTGCCTGACCGCAGCACCCTTGCCTACGAGCAGCCGCGCAAGGTCAACTACACGGGGGCGAACGGAAAACTGCTCGCCTCGATTGATGCCCATGGCCTGCCGGCTGCCTATGAGAAGGGGCAGCCTCACCAGGTTTATGTGGACAAGCGCATGGCGGGCCTTACTGAGCAGCAGCGCAATCGCATTGGCCGCCTGTATGCAGAGAAGCGCAAGGCAGACCCCGACATGCCCAACGCCGGGCACTCCTTTGTCAAGATCATGGAGTATGTCGCCAATGAGGGGAAGGGAGCGGAAAAGGGGGCATCAAACCCGGTCAACCCGGCCGGCGTGCACCGCCTGAAGAGCAAGAAACGTTCGCTTTTTGACGCCTTTCTCTACGTCAACCGGATTCCGGAAGAGGCGGAGAAAGGGGAGCCGGCGCAGGATTTTTCAGGGCGCATTTTCGGCCGTCTGGCCAACCAGGAGGGCCGTGTCCAGATCAAGTTGCCCCCGGGCATGGGCCGCGGGGCTTACCTTGGCTTCAAGACTTTCCTCAAGTTGGAGGCGGTGGCGTGGAGTGAGGCCAATCGCCTCGGCAGCAAGGAGCGAAAAACAAAAGTTCAAAAAGTGATCCAGGGAAAAATTGCCGCAAGCAAGGCCAATCGCCCCGGCAAGGCTGATATTGAGAACCTGCTCGCTTTCCTGGGTTCACTCACCGATGTCACCGACGAGGAGTTTCGCCGTTCCATTATTGATGCCGAGGTCCTCGACACCTCGAGCGACATTGCATTGCCCAGCCTCAAAAATCTTGATGCTGGGCTTCCCGATACCTCGAAGGACATTGCATCGCAAAGCCGCAAGAAGCCATCGGGTTCATCCAACTCGGCATTGCTGGCGCGCATTGAGAAGAATAAGCTCCCGGCTGATTACCCGGGAGGTGGTGATGGGCATCAGCCCTGGGTGGATCGGAAAATCGCGGCATTGCATGCCAAGCAGCAGGTATTACTGGGGCGGCTCTGGGCGGAGAAGCAACGCACCGATCCCAATATGAAAAATCGCGGTAATTCTTTCGTGAAGATTCTCCATCACGTGATGAGTGATGACGTGGCGGAGGCAGGGCCTGGAGTTAAGCCCAAGCCAAAACCAGGGCCCGCCGTGGTGCCGCAGGAAAAGCCGAAGGGGCCGGCACTTTCCGGGACCGTGCGGTTTGAGGGTAAGAGGCCGAAGCGGGAACCGGTCCGGATGGATCCTGAGAGCCGTGCCCTGCATGACAGTGCTCCCCTTGATGAGAAACTGCTCATCAGTAATGGCGGCGGAATTGCCAACGTCTTTGTTTATGTGAAGAAGGGGCTTGCTGATAAAGATTACCCTGTTCCGGACCAACCCGCGGTAATTGACCAGAAGGGCTCGATATTCCGGCCCCGCGTGCAGGGCATACGGGTTGGCCAGGAGGTTTTGATGAAGAATGGTGACCCCTTTATTCACAACATCCGCTCACTCTCCTTTAAAAACCGCGCCTTCAACATTGCCCAGCCGGCCAACTCGCCGGACCGCAACAAGGTATTCACCAAGAAGGAGGGGCCGATCACCATCAAGTGCGATTTTCATCGCTGGATGACGGCCCATTTCTTTGTCATGGATCACCCTTTCTTTGCGGTGACCGACGCCAGTGGTGCCTTCCGGATCCCAGAGTTACCGGACGGCAAGTATACCATTGCCGCCTGGCATGAGGAATTCGGAGAGAAGGTGAAGGAGATTACCGTGAGCGGCGGATCCGCCGACACGGGTTTCAGCTTCAAGGCCGAGGCACAATGATCCGGTGCCTGCTGATACTCCTGCTTGCTGCTCAACTTTCCCCGGGGCCGTGCCCCAGTGCGCGGGCTGGGGATAAAAAGCAGGGACGGCCGAATGTCCTGTTCCTTGCCGTTGATGACCTGAATGACTGGGTCGGCTGCCTTGGCGGGCACCCGCAGGCGAAGACACCGAACATTGACGCGCTGGCCGGGCGCGGCGTGCTCTTTGAGCAGGCCCACTGCGCGGCTCCCCTGTGCAGTCCTTCCCGGACAGCCGTGATGATGGGCCTGAGTCCATCGACAACGGGTATTTACGGCAACCTGAACTGGTTCCGGGACCTGCCGAAATACCGGGACTGGGTTACCCTGCCGCAATATTTCCGTAACCACGGTTACAAGGCATGGGGGGGCGGTAAGCTCTATCACCAGCCGCACGGGAAATTCTCCGATCCCATTGCCTGGGATCAGCAATACAGCACCCGCATGGGTACGCCCCGTCCCCCGGAGGGCAGTCGCTACCGCCACGGACTAAAGGGGAAGTTCACCAATAAAATCCTCGCCCGCCTCATTGACTGGGCACCGGTTGAAGCAACAACTGAGCAGACGGCGGACTGGAAGACGGCCGAGGGTGCAGCCAGCTTCCTGCAAGAAGAGCACGAAAAACCCTTCTTCCTGGGTTGCGGTATCTACCTGCCGCACCTGCCGTGGTATTTGCCCGGGAAATATTTCGACATGCATCCGCTGGAGAACATCCGCCTGCCGGAGCATCGAACGGATGATTTCGATGACATTCCGGAAGGCGGCAAGCGCATGGCATCCAGGGTGGGGGAGATCATCCGCGGCAGCGGCAAGTGGCGGCAGGCTGTTCAGGGGTGCCTGGCGGCGGCTTCCTTTGCCGATGCCTGCGTCGGTCACGTGCTCAATGCCCTAAAGGAGAGCCCTTATGCTGAGAATACGATCATCGTGCTCTGGGGAGACCACGGTTATGATGTGGGTGAGAAAAAATTCGCCAAGTCCGCACTCTGGGAGCAGACCACACGCACTCCGCTCATTATCCACGTGCCCGCGGCACTTGGCGGTAACAGCAAGGTGACCACCTGCACTCGGCCGGTGAGCCTGCTCGACCTTTATCCCACGTTGATCGATCTTTGCGGCTTGCCTCCCTCGCAGACATCTTCTCAACTTGATGGCCGCAGCATTGCCGCACTGGTACGCAATCCGCAAGCCAAATGGCCTTACCCTGCCGTCATCACCCATTCACCCCACTGGCACGGACCCAACCACGCCGTGCGCTCCGAGCGCTTTCACTACATCCACTACAACAAGGGTGGTGAGGAACTCTATGACGTGGCGAAAGATCCCAACCAGTGGCATAACCTTGCCGCTGACACCCATTACGCCAAGGCCAAGGAAAAATTGAAAAAATGGCTACCCAAAAAGAACGCACCCCACTTCCGTGCAGATAAGCAATGAGGTCCGTCCTGATATTCCCCTGCATCTTCCTGTTGGTGGCGGCAGTCTGCAGTGGGTTTGTTGAGAAGTCCCCCGGTGTGCTTCCCGGGAAAATATCCGTGCTCATCGTCGATGGGCGCAACAACCACAACTGGCAAATCACCAGTGA
>CAWVVE010000078.1:0-7428 GCA_963933075.1 uncultured Verrucomicrobiaceae bacterium
CTCGAGAGTTGACCAGGGGCTTCGGGCTTTCCGTCGGGTGGTGATAATTGCCCTGCGGCTATCACTTTACCGAACTTTTTCAGCATCTCGACGGTCACCGGGCCGGGACGCAGCAGGTGGATAAAAGGCTTTGGCTTGCCGCTGGCCTCTACACGGATGATGGTTGATTCCATGCCGCTGGAGCAGGCGCCACTGTCGATGATCAGCGGGATGCGACCGGACAACTCGGTCATTACCGCTGAGCTGGAGGTGGGCGATATGCTGCCAAAGCGATTGGCACTGGGGGCTGCTATGGGGGTTTTGAGTTCTTTAATGACAGCCTTGAAGACCGGGTGATTGCTGCAGCGTACGGCCACGGTATCCAGGCCGGCTGTGACAATGTCCGGGACTGCTGCGGTTTTCGGCAATACGAAGGTCAGTGGCCCGGGCCAGAACTCGTGGATCAGGTGGTGAACCGCGTCTGCGGTGTCTGCAGGAACATCGGCAACAGTTTCAAGCATTTCCTTGCCCGATACGTGGACAATTAGCGGATCGAGCTCCGGGCGCTCCTTTGCCTCGAATACCGCGGCGCAGGCCGTGGGGTCGGATGCGCTGGCGGCAAGACCGTAGACAGTTTCCGTAGGCAGGGCCACGACTTGTCCGCAACGCAGGAGATCAGCCGCCCTCGTGACAGCCGAACGGATTTGTTCGGGTGAACCGGCTTCAAGTATTACAGTTTCCATCCGTGGTATTGTGCTTAACAATCGCGAATCGTTGCGGGGCGTCAATAACGCACAGTGATGGCTAATTCTTGCGCAAGGCGGGTGTCATCGTAGATTCACCCCCTGATGGCCAAGATTATACGCACAACCCCGGTGAACCTGATCCTAATAGGGTTCATGGCCACGGGAAAGTCCACCGTTGCACGGGCATTGGCGCCGGGCTTGGGATTTGAGGTCGTGGATACTGATGCCCTCATTGTGGAGCGTGCCGGCAAGCCGGTCTCCGGTATTTTCGAGGATATTGGCGAGGAGGGGTTTCGAGGCATTGAATCTGAGGTGCTTCAGGAGTTGCTCAACCGTCAAGGGCTGGTGATATCCACAGGTGGAGGCATCGTGACCCGGTCAGGGAACGTGGAGGTTTTACGCTCACTGGGGATGGTCATCTGGCTGAATGCCAGCATTGATGTCGTCATGGACAGGGTGGCGGATAATGATGAGCGTCCTTTGCTGCAGACCGATGACCCCAGGAAAAGCATGGAGGAACTCATGGCAGGGCGCCTTGAGCTCTATAGGCAGGCGGCTGACGAGTGTATTGATGTTGACAACCTGAGTAGTGAGGAACTGGCATACGGGATTAGCGAGAGTGCCCGTGTCTGGTTCAAAGGAAATCATTGAATGATGCCGGGGACACTGGAGAGCAAGGTAAGGGCAATCGCCTCGGGGCTTGGATTTGACGACTGCCGGTTCACTCCGGCGCGCAGGGCGGCACATGCCGATGACTTCCAGTCCTGGATTGATGCGGGGAAGCATGGCGACATGGAGTGGATGCAAAAATCCCCTGAGCGGCGCAAGGATCCCCGGTTGCTGGTGGAAGGGGCAAAAACGGTCATTGTCCTGGCACTGAATTATTTCCCGGGAGGAGATCCGCCGGCAAAGGTCTTATCGCCCGGGATGCGTCCCGGGCGGTTTGCCCGATATGCAACGGGAAGCGATTATCATTTGGTGATCGACAGGAAGCTCAAGGCATTTTCCCGGGAGTTGGAGGCACTGGGAGGAGAGCAGCGTTTTTATGTTGATTACGGGCCGGTGCTGGAGCGGGATTTTGCCACTGACGCGGGATTGGGATGGAGCGGAAAGAGCACGATGCAGATTCACCCGAGGCTGGGCACATGGTTTTTCCTGGCAGAGTTGGTGACCACGCTTGAGTTGCAGCCTGATTCACCGATGCCCGACCGCTGTGGTAAATGCACTGCCTGTGTGGATTGCTGCCCGACGGCAGCAATCACCTCCGCGCATCACCTTGATGCGCGCCGCTGCATTTCCTACCTTACCATTGAGCATCAGGGTCCGATTCCCGGGGAGTTCCGCGAGGCGATTGGTGACAGGATTTTCGGTTGTGATGACTGCCTTGAGGTGTGTCCATGGAATCGTTTTGCCAAGGCTTCCGAAGAAGCACAGTTTGCGGCGCGGGATGTTACCGGGTGGCCGTTGCGTGATTTTCTGGTCATTACCGAGGATGATTTCCGTGCATTGTTCCGGCAGTCGCCGGTGAAGCGTATCGGTCGGGAGCGTTTCCTGCGAAATGTCTGCGTGGCACTGGGCAATGTGGGTGATGAGTCTGACCTACCGGCGCTCAGGAATGCCGCGGACAGTGAAAAAGAGCTTGTTGCCGAGCATGCCCGCTGGGCGATTGAGCGCATTACGGGAAAGTTTGTATCCGCTTACAATTAGTGGCGGTTACCCCGGTATTCAGGAGCAGTCTGAGGCTTCTTGCAATTATATGATGCCTAAACGAACCTATGTCCGCACCTAATTGTTTTTTTCGGTCTTCCCCCGCCTGATGTCCCTGATTTTCCGCCATTTCTCTTTTCCCCGCTGGTATGCGGTGGGCGCCTGTATATGGCTTTGCTCCACAGTTCGTGTCTTTGCTGTGCCAACTGCAGTTGATGATTCCTATGAGGTGACAGAGGATCGTGCGTTTTCCGCGGTTTCGGGGCCTATTGTTGATCAGGATTTTGACGGTGAGGAGCTTGACGGTAACGAGCTTGACGGTTTCGACGGCGACTGGTTAATCCTTGACCGTATTGAAAATGAAAACGGCAGGGGAGACGCTTATCCGGTCGACGGTTCAGGGCGGCTATGGAATGCCCCGGATTTTGACCCGGCAAGCTCAACGATTTCTCCCTGGTTCACAGCCCCTGTGCCCATCCAGTCAGGAATCATTGAAGGCTTTCCCGGACTCGGTGATTTGCTCTTCGGCATTGCCCAGGCGGCTAACGGGCAGAATCTCGTCACCACCTACTTGTTCAGGAACAGTTTTACCCTGACTGCCGCAGAGGCTGTCATTGAAGCCTGGGAACTGGACTATCTGGTCGATGACGGCGTTGCAGTCTACGTTAACGGCACGGAGGTTTATCGTTCAGGGATATTACCTGCCGGTCCGCTGACTACGCAGACTTTTACCACGATGTCAGTGGCTGATGAGACGGCATATGTAAAGGGTGCGATCGGGTTGGGAGGTTTGCTGGTGGCGGGCAGCAATTCCATTGCGGTTGAACTCCATCAGGCAACCATCGAGAGCAGTGATGTCGGCTTTGATTTGAGCATGGAGCCGGCAGCAGCGGGAGTAGGCGCAGGATTGATCGCACACGCGGATGATCCATTCCCCGCCCCCTTTAACACTTCGGCACCGGATTTTTCAGCGGGTGACATTGCAGCCGGTGGAGGATTCGATGGATCAGCCGGGGCGCATATTCGAGTCGGCGGCGGGCCGCAGGGCCAGGCCACGGTCTCTTCCGGTGCCCTCAGGTTGCCGATAACCCTTGATGACCCGGCTACTCTCGAGATCAGTTTTCGCTACCGGCTCCAGATGAATGGCGGATACGAGTCGGGGGAGTTCAGCGCTGTCATTCTCGAGATCGGCGGGAATTTTGTCGGTAGCGGCGCCAACGGCGACATCTTTCGCATGTATGGCCCTGACGGGCGGGGCAACGAGGATTCCGGGTGGCGGACATTCAGTGCCGAGGTGTCGTTCCCTGCCGGCAGCCATGACCTGGACCTCGGCGTCTTCAATGACCGTTCCACCACCGTGGGCGAGGTTACCGATGTCTGGTTTGATGATATCTTGATCGAGCTGGTAGGGGGTGGAGTCGGTGGTGGTGTGCTTGTCAACGACAGTGGTGAAGGTGACAGCCTCATGGCGGCAGTTACCGTTGAGCCTTCCCATGGTTCGCTCGGGCTAAACCCGGACGGGACGTTTACCTACGTTCCTGAAAGCAATTTTTTTGGCACTGACAGTTTTAGCTACACCGTGACCGACAACACCGGGAGTTCGGCACCTGCCACAGTGACCCTGCATATACTGCCGGTGAATGACCCGCCGACAATTGCAGCGCGTGATTTGGTCTCCGAGGAGGACTTGGCCCTGAGTATTCCGGCAGGTTCAGGGTTGGGATTCATGGCTGCTGACGTCGAGGGCGATGCGTTTACTTTCGCCATTGATACGGATGTTTCCTCCGGGTCGCTGATTGTTAATTCGGACGGCAGTTTTACATACACTCCGGACAGTGACTTCTTTGGCGTCGATAGTTTTACATATGTTGCCGACGATGGGATAGACCGGTCTTTACCTGCAACAGTCAGTATAACGGTTAACCCGGTCAATGATCCCCCGTCTGCAGAAGCTGATTCTTATTCCACCGGGGAGAATATCCCGCTTGTCGTCTCGCAGGCAGGCCTTTCCCGGCCGGTAAGGGTCTTGAGCGAGGACCTCGATGCTGTTGCAGGCGCGCAGTTCTCGGGAGTAACCAATGTGGAACCGGTCAGCGGCTTTGAAGGACTGGGTGGAGATGAGGGTTTTTCCGGAGGGTTCCTGCGTAACCGCACATCCGGTAACCCCGCTGAGAGCACGACGATCACCATCAACAACCTGCCGCCGCATAACCGGGTTTCGCTTTCGTTTATCCTGGCGATCATCGATTCCTGGGACGGGGACAGGGGCGGAGGAGACTTTTTCAATGTCATTATTGATGGCCAGAGCAGGTTTGCGCACACTTTTGACAATGCAGGACAGGGGGGCATCCAGAGTTACAGCCCACCTCCGGGGGGTGAACTTGCCCGCCTGATGGATCTGGGTTTTTCCGTCGGGAGCCTGTATAGGGATTCAGCATATGATATGCGCAATGAGCCTGCTTTCCGGGGCATTGCGCATAGTTCAGAGAGCATTACCGTTGAGATGTTCGCCAGTGGCGGCGATTGGGATGGTGGAGATGATGAATCCTGGGCGGTCGACAATTTACAGGTCAGTGTCTACACGGCGGTGACCAGTGAGTTGATTGTCGCCGGATCGGTCTGGAGTTATCTTGATGACGGCAGTGACCAGGGCAGGGCATGGGTCAGCCCGGATTTCGATGACAGTGGATGGGCGAGCGGTGCCGCCCAGCTTGGCTACGGTGACGGTGATGAGGTGACGACGGTAGGATTCGGTGATGATGATGATGCAAAATATCCGACCACTTACTTCAGGCGCCGTTTTAATGTGGATAATCCATCAGAGTTTGAGTCACTGGGGATCAGGCTGCTCCATGACGATGGTGCAGCTGTCTACATAAACGGCATGGAAGTATTACGTTCCAACCTGGCTGAGGATGCCCTCTTCAGTGACTTTACTCCCGCCACTACCACCGGGGAATCCGAGTTTTTCGACTTTGCAGTGCCTGCATCAGTCCTCGTCGCCGGGGAGAATACCATTGCTGTCGAGATTCACCAGTTTGCGGGCACCAGCTCAGACATCAGTTTTGACCTCAGTTTTGAGGGGCGGCGTCCGGATATCTTCGGGATTATCGATAATGACGGCGATGTTGAAGGCGATGTGCTCAGCACGAACCTGCTTGTTCCGCCTGTAAGCGGTGAAGTGAAGCTTAATGCCGATGGAAGTTTTACCTATATTCCCGGGCTTAATTTCGAAGGCAACGACAGCTTCACCTATATTCTTTCGGATGGCAGCCTGGAGGACCAGGCAACTGTTTCCATAAGCGTCATACCCGGGGCGAATGATTTCCCTGTGAGTTCACCGGATGTCTACAGGGTTACCGAGGATTCCCGGCTTAGTGTTGTCCCGGCAGCGGGCCTGCTGGCTAATGACACGGATCCTGAGGGAGAGAGGCTTAGCGCGATTATTGAATCCCTGCCGGGGAATGGCTCGGTGATTGTTGAGCCGGACGGTTCGTTTGTTTATATACCGGCACCGGATTTCCATGGGCTTGATGCATTCTCCTATAGGGCATACGACGGCGTCCACGCATCTGTGCCGACCATCGTGAATATCGAGGTAAGCGGGGTTAATGATCCTCCATCTGCACGGCAAGATTTCTTTCTGACTGCGCCAGGAACGCTCCTGGATGTGGATAAGCCGGGGGTTCTTGCCGGGGATTTTGACATCGATGGTGATCTCCTGCAGGCAGAGATCCTCAGTCAGGTGGATTCCGGGGTGGTGATACTGGAACCCGGCGGGGCATTCCTGTTTTTCCCTCACTTCGGGTTTACCGGGCAGACAAGTTTTACCTACCGGGTCTCTGACGGGTCTCTGTATTCCGGTCCTGCGAGGGTTTTCATCAATGTGAATTCCCCGCCTGTTGCAACTTCAGACAGCTATGAGCTTAATGAGGATACGAGCTTTTCAATGCCCGCCGTATTAGGCCTGCTTGCCAATGACGGTGATCCAGAGAATGATTCCCTTACCGCTGCCGTGGTTGACTTGCCGGCAAACGGATCGATTGGAGTCCGCCCGGATGGTGCGTTCACCTATGTCCCCGGCCAGGATTTCAACGGCGTTGACGGCTTTACCTATACCGTAAATGACGGATTGCAGGATTCTGTTCCCGTGAGGGTTAACCTTTCTGTCCTTGCAGTGAATGACGCTCCAGTTGCAGCGGATGATGCATATTCAGTGGTCATTGGCCAGGGGATTTCCATTGCGCCGGAGAATGGCGTCCTGGCCAATGACATTGACGTCGAGAACGATCCGCTTAGCGCGATACTCGTGGATTATTCCGGTGGGGGGGAACTGACCCTGAGGGATGACGGTTCACTGGATTATACTCCTTCTCCTTCATTCTCCGGGGTTGATTCATTCACCTACGTGGCTAGCTCGGCAGGGCAAATTTCGGTTGTTGCCACTGTTGAACTGCTGGTGGGACCGGCGGCCGACACATTGATGATCAGCGAGATCATGTTCAACCCTTCCTCGGGCAATGTAGCTGAGGAATATATAGAGTTGTACAATGCAGGTGCCGGTTCGTTGCCGTTGCAGGGGTGGAAGTTCACAAGCGGTGTGGATCTTGAATTTCCTACGATTACTATCCCGCCCGGAGGTTACCTGGTTGTTGCCGCTGACCCACAGGTTTTTGAGGCCACTTATGGGGAGGTGGCGATCATCACGGGACCATGGCGGGGCCAATTGAGCAACAAGGGCGAGCGGATACGCATAGAGGATTCTCTTGGTAAGGAGGTTGATGACATTACCTATTCTGACCAGGGGGACTGGGCGTGGCGGCGAGCGGAGGATGATTCAGGAATACTGAGTGGCGAGCAGGGCTGGAAATGGGAGAATCCTGCCGATGGCGGGGGAGCATCCCTGGAGCTTGTCCATTCCGGGGTGTCCAACAAATATGGTCAGAACTGGTCCGCCGGGTCATCCCTTACTCCCGGTGAAGTGAACTCGGTCGCC
>CAWVVE010000079.1:0-7387 GCA_963933075.1 uncultured Verrucomicrobiaceae bacterium
AGGCCTGTTGCCTTGAGGTTCTCCAATACGATCGGGAAGAATTCAGGGGCAGTGGAAAGGTAAAAGAGCCTGTTGTGAGGGGTGCTTGCCCCGTCATCAATCATGTCCAGATGCCTTGAAAGCGAGTGATAGGCATCAGTGTCGTTGAAATCTCCACGATGATAGGAAAGGTTGGAGGAGAAGCCCTCCCAGATCTCCTGGGCATGGCCGCTGCGTGAATTTTTCCGGTTGGATTCAGCAAGTTCATTGCGCCAGGAGTCATCGGTTTTTTCACGTCGGGAAAAACCAGTGACCTTAAGCCCGGGCGGAAGATCATTGTCTGCCGCCAGGTTATAGAGGGCGGGGATCAGCTTGCGGTGGGTAAGGTCACCGGTGGCACCGAAAATGACCAGCGAACATGGCTTGGCAACCTGCCGCGAGAGTAGGGTTTCCCTGAGGGGGTTGTCTGAGGTAATCGACATGATTACCTAGATCATGCAACCTGTCGTGCGGTTCGGCCAACTCTGAATACAGGCTGTTCTGCATTTTTCCGGTGCTTGGGCCCCGGGCCTGATACTTCCTGTGCGTGCCCTTTCAGCAGGGCTCAAGGCAAGGGGAACCCTGCATTGAGTTTGATGACACGATCCCGGATGGAGCTGATGACCGCTGGGTTTTCGCGATTCTCAAGGGCCTCGTGAATAAAGTCGCCGATTTGCTGCATTTCCGGGGTGCCCATGCCACGGGTAGTTACCGCAGGGGTTCCGATACGGATTCCTCCTCCCTTGAAGGGGCTCTCGGTATCAAAGGGAATGGAATTCTTGTTCACTGTGATCCCGGCTTCATCAAGCGTGGCCTGGGCGATTTTTCCGTTAATGCCACCGGGGCGGACATCAACCAGCATCAAGTGGTTTTCAGTTCCTCCCGATATCAGGCGATAACCGTTATGGTCAAGGCGCTCGGCAAGAGTGACTGCGTTGTTCACCACCTGTTGCTGGTAAACCTTAAATTGTTTTTCCATGGCTTCTCCGAAGCAGACTGCCTTTGCTGCGATGACATGCATGAGGGGGCCTCCCTGAATCCCGGGGAACACCATGGCGTCGATTTTTTTTGCCCACTCTTCGCCGCAAAGGATGAGCCCGCCACGTGGTCCACGCAGGGACTTGTGCGTGGTGGTGGTGATAAAGTCGGCGTAACCGACAGGTGAAGGATGAACTCCGCCGGCAACAAGGCCGGCAATGTGTGCCATGTCGACGAAAAGCAACGCGTTGACTGACTTGGCAATGGCACTCATACGCTCGAAATCAATGATCCTGGGATAAGCCGAGGCTCCGGCAGTGATCATTTTAGGCTGCACTTCCTCTGCTTGTTGCTGCAGGCGATCGTAATCGATCTGTTCGGTTTCTTCATTAACCCCGTAAGCGGCAACTTTATAGAACTTGCCAGAGAAGTTTGCCGGATGCCCATGGGTAAGATGGCCGCCGTGGGAGAGATCCATGGCCAGTATGGTATCTCCATATTCAAGTGCCGAGAAATAAACCGCTGCGTTTGCCTGTGAGCCTGAGTGAGGCTGCACGTTGGCGTGCGCAGCGCCGAAAATCTCCTTGGCGCGCTCTATGGCAAGGGACTCGGCAGTGTCGACGTGCTCGCATCCTCCATACCAGCGCCTTCCCGGGTAGCCTTCAGCATATTTGTTGGTCAGGTGGCTTCCCTGCGCTTCACGAACAGCACTGCTGGCAAAATTCTCACTGGCAATGAGTTCAATATTGTTCTGTTGTCGTTCGGATTCACTGTTGATTGCGGCGGCAAGTTCAGGATCCTGGGAGGCGATGGATCCCGTGCCGGAATTGATCTTTGCCACACGCCGTTCGTGTCGGCCGCCTGTTTCAAATTCGGCTGAAAGGAAAACCTCGACAATTTCAGCGGCTGTGTCCTCATCAAGCCGATGGGCGCCAAGACAGAGGATATTCGCACCGTTGTGGATACGCGTGAGACTGGCATAATCGGGGGAATCCACGACTGCGGCACGAATTCCCGGATGACGGTTTGCGGCTATGCTCATGCCGATGCCGGTATGGCAGACAAGGATTCCAATTGCCACATTGCCGGATGCGACTTCCCGGCTTACCGCGTGAGCATAGTCGGGGTAGTCGGTTGACTCCGGGCAATCGGTGCCGAGATCCAGGACTTCATGTCCGGCCTCCTGCAATCGGGAAGACAGTTTTTGTTTCAGTTCGAATCCAGCGTGATCACCGGCAATGGCTATGGATTGGAGTGAAGACATCGGTCAGTATTGATCTTGTTCGGATGGGGTTTTAAGGATGAATTTGACGATACTTGGCAGTGCATCGAGGAGCATGTCCCGGACTTCGGTGTATGCAGTCAACCCGCCACCGATAGGATCGGGAATGTCATGTCCTCGGATAGAGCCGTTAGCGCAGAATTCCGTCACGAGAAAGGTCTTTTCGGCTGCCTGCGGGAACAGTGCCTCAAGGGTATAGAGATGGCTGGCTGACATTGCAAAAATATGGCTGGCACTGGTGAGCAACTCAGCATTAATTGCTTGGCTGTGGTTATCGGAAAGGTCGATGTTCTCAGCGTTGAGGATTGAGAGTGTGTGTTCACTGGGCGGCTGCCCTCCACTGGTGGCGATACCTGCTGACTTGATTTGCCACTGGCCGTCTTCATCGGCAACCATCCTGCGGAGGAGTCCCTCAGCCATCGGGCTGCGGCAAACATTACCGGTACAGACAAATAGGATGAAGCGGTTCAAGGTGCCGCGGTAACCGGAAAGGTCGCCATTGGTGGTTGGGATCAGCTTTTTGAGCGTTCAACCCGGGTTTTGTGCGTGTTGTCAATGACGTCGAAAGAACCCTGGTCAAGGATCTTGGCTCTGAGAAAATCATTTGCCTTGTTCCTTACTCTCCTGCTGAAATCCTCAAGTTGCATCATTTCATTGATGCTGCTGGGCAGTAGCAGAAGGTTGGCAATGTGATGTTCTATGGAACCGTTGATTGAAGGGACGATGAAGTAGCCGACTACAGCTGGTTCACCGGCCCAGTGCCCCTCCGTGATGACCGGTGGCAGTCCCTGCTCAAGTCGATTGATTGCTGTATCATCATTGAGCAGGCCGAAGCTTTGCGCGTGCTCGTAGTTAATTTCCAAGGAATCAGCGACTGCATTTCCGGGGAATTTTCCTGGTGCTTCCGTGCTCGCGATGGCCTCGCTGATAACCGTGTTTATTTCAAATTTCTCCCCCATGATTTCTTCAATCTGGCGAAGTATATCAATCGACTTGTAGAAGTGTTCCCGGGTTCGCTTGTAGGCCTTTGGGGATGCGGGCTTTACTTCCGCGGTGATCAGTTCACCGAGTTCATCGATGAGAAAACCATGGGTTTTTTGACTTGTCCTGTGTTGCCACCAGAACGAGAACCCAACACACAGGATTACCAGGAGAATAATCTTCCAGAATTGGTCTAGTAACATGATTGTCTGCTTCGGGGTTTAAATTATCAGTGCAAGCTGCCCGTTACGCAAGTTCGCCGGAGCACCTTCTATTTTGCAGTCTGTATACTATTGTAACGCTCCTCAATAAACTCTGAGTCACGGCAATGAGCTACGGCATCATTATAGGATATATGCCGGTTTACAAGGAGGTGCGAGAGGCTTTCATCAATGGCATGCATTCCTTCCTGTGAACCGATCTGGATTAATCCGAGCAGTTGCTCAAATTTGCGCTCGATAATACATGCGCGGATGCCGTGATTGACCATCATGATTTCTGAGGCCATTACCCTGCCTGGTTGATCCTGTCGCAGAATCAGGCGCTGTGAGATAACCGCCTTCAGGCAGTTGGCTAGTTGCGTGACAATCATTTCCTGTTGCTCGGCAGGAAATACATCGATTAACCGGTCAAGTGACTTGGGTGCGTCAATGGTATGCAGCGTGGCAATGACGAGGTGGCCTGTTTCGGCGGCGGTGATTGCCGTGCGTATTGTTTCAAGGTCCCGAAGCTCACTGACAACAATGACGTCTGGATCCTGGCGCAGGGCTGAACGCAGTGCATTGGAGAAGCTTTTGGTATCTTCACCTATTTCGCGTTGCTTGACCAGGCCGCACGCGTGTTCAAAGATATATTCAATTGGGTCTTCAATGGTTACGGCAACGACTGAGCGCTCGCGGAGTATTTTCTGGATCATCGCAGCGATGGTGGTTGTCTTGCCGGCGCCGGTGACTCCGGTTATCAGCACTAGACCCTGCTGGAGGTTGCACAGGTCGGAGACAGTTTGTGAGTGTCCAAGTTGCTCGAGTGTGGGAATTTCCGTTGGGATATAGCGGAATGCCCCCTCAATGGTGCCGCGAACATAGTGGGCGTTGGCCCTGAAGCGGCCGACATCCTTGACGGCCACTGAAAAGTCCAGTTCAAGGTTCTCCTCGAGCCTGCTGCGCTGGGATTCGGTGATAACGCCGAGTACGAGTTCCTTTGCCTCATCGGGATCGATATCGTGGTCCTCAAGGGGGGTTAGCAGGCCGTTTATGCGACAGGCCGGGGGTGCTCCCGCAGTGATGTGCAGGTCAGAGCCCCCCTGGTTCCGGGTTTCAGTCAGGTAATCAACGATGTGGCGTTTTGCGCTCATGGGATTGGGTCAGGAAATGCCGCGCATGGCGCGGTCGAAGTCAGATTCACTGCCGGAAGCCGTTGCGGCTTCCTGGTGGGTAAGGTGACCTGCCTGGGCACTTTCGACCAGGGAATGTATAAACAGCTTGTTGTTGGGGTTGTCTCCCCGTGTCATGAAGTCAATAATTTCCGGGATTCTCGATTCACGCAGGTAGGTGCGCACCACTCCGGTGTTCTCGACATGCTCGGTGACAAGGTGCAAACCCCCGTCGGCAGCACAGAGAAGTTTCTGGCAACAGATTCCCACCAGGAGGTTGGATAATAAGAGGAGTTGGGAGGAGCGTTCCCCGCTGGGGAAGAGGTTGGTCAGTCGCTCGACCGTCTCCGAAACGTTGGCACTGTGCAGGGTCGCCAGCACGAGGTGTCCTGTTTCGGCTGCCTGCAGGGCAATTTGCGCGGTTTCAGGATCCCGTATTTCACCAAGGAGGATGACATCGGGTGCCTGTCGCAGAGAACTGCGCAGACCACGGGCGAAGGAATCAGTGTCAGTGTGAACCTCCCGTTGCGTAAAAAGACTCTTCTTTGACTCAAAGAGATATTCGATTGGGTCCTCAATGGTGACCACGTGTTTGGTAAGATGGTTGTTTAACCATTCCAGGCAGGAGGCAAGCGTGGTGGATTTTCCTGATCCTGTGGGACCGGTGATGAGGACGATCCCGGATGCGGATTGCACCCACTTGGTCAGCAGTTCAACCGGCAATCCAAGTGATTCGAGGTTTGGGATCTCGGTGTTGATCTGTCGCAGGACGGCTCCAAGTTTTCCGAGGTGCCGGTGGAGGTTTACCCTGAACCGGACATCGTTGTGCGCCATATAGCTTGTGTCCCTGTCCCCATCATAGCTGGGATCAGCGCCACAACGTTTCCAGAATGCCTCCATATCCTCGGTTTCAACCGGATTGTCTCCCGCAATCATTATTTCTCCGCTCACTTTCATGCGGGCGATATTGCCTTCACTAAGGAAGATGTCGCTGGCCTTATGGTCGTGTGCTGCCTTGATTAGGGCCTCGATCATGGAACTCATCAATGCGATCTTTAACATTCACTGGGCGGCGTGACAAGCGCCATCGGTGGTACCATGATTGTCTGCGAAATGGCTTGAATCTTCATGTGACGGGTTTGTATTTGGAGAAATCAGCAACTATGAAGATATTTCTCATCAGGAGTGGAAAGTGCGCCGGGCCGTTTCAAGCGGGTGAATTGCGTCAGAAAATAAGTAGTGGCGGGGTTTCCCCGGGTGAATTGGCCTGGGGGGCGGGACTGGAGGCTTGGAGCAACCTTGAGGAGGTGCTAGCCAAGGCCGAGGAAATGAGCGCGTCAGGAGAGGAGGATCCCGCGGATCAGGAAGGCCTTACTCCACCGCCTATCCCTGAATCAGCCCGGCGTGAAAAGTCGACAAAACTGCGATCTTCATCTGTGCCGTCATCCGGTTCAAGGGAACAATATACATCTCCGATCCAGGCAGTACCGGATGCTGCGGAAAAGCAGCGTGAGGCAAAGCGTTCCGGCGCGGCATCCTCCGCTCGCCCGAATGCCTTTGGGTTCTTGCGCTGGATTGGTGTGTTGGCTTGTCTGGGTTTCCTGGTTGTCTCCTTCATGCCATGGGTGAGAACCACCAGCACGGCGGGCAGGACAGAGTTGAGCGCAGTGAAAATGATATTGGCGGCGGAGGAGGAAGTGGCATTGCCCGGGCAGACTGTGGCGCCGAAGTATTTCGGCCTGGCAAAAATGATCCTTATTGTTTCGCTGGTGCTGGTGCTCCTGGTCGGATTGATTTCCATCTCAAATATCCTGAGTCGTGATGCGGAGAACTCGGGAATGGGTGTCCTGATATCGGGAGTGCTGCTTGTAGCCCTGGTTTTTGTCGGGGTGGTTTACGATCATTTTTTCGAACGAGAATTCAATGCGGCGTTGGCTCAGGCTATCCCGGGTGGAGGGGATCAGGACATTTCCTTCAAGATGGATTACGGCTTCTATTTTGCCTTGGCCTCGGTGGTCCTGATGGCGGGGTTCCTGATGATACCGAAGGTTTTAGCAGGGCAACTTCTGCCGGCGATGGTGCCGTCTTTAGTGGCAGTGCTTCTTGCTGCCGGGTTTGGCGGGTTTGGGGTGTTGCGCATGGGGTCGCGCAATGCACTGCAGAAGGCATACGGTGATGTAAAGCAACTCCTGCCGGCGCCTCCCGCTGAGAACAATGATGATTCAAGCGACGGCGGCACCGGAGTGGTGCCGCCGCCTGCATAAAAGAGATTTAAGCGCCGCTATTTCCGGCAGTGCGGTTTCAACGCACTTGTGCCGAGAATTACTACTTTGGCGGGTTGTAGATCAGCCGCATACTCTCCTCGAGGTCTTCTTTTGTCGGGGTTGGTGAGGAAACACCATTGTCGGGGATAGTGAGCTTTGCGCTCCAGGCAACCCCGTTGAGCACTGTCTTGCGGAAGTTGTCGTCAACCCAGTTTTTATGGTAGTGGAGCCCGGTGAATCCAAATCCGCGCCCTTCGTTGTAGTCCTTACCGCGCTGGTAACACCAGGCAACATGTTGTGGTGCTCCTGCAGCGACCGCCTTGCGTACTGCCGGGTTGCCGGAGTGCGCTCCGTCACCTCTCTTCATTGTTGCTGCTGGCGCGATGGCCGATAGGATCGGCGTTATACCTTCCATATTGCCGCGGAATTTCATGTGAAAATACCACTCGTCATTAGACTCGAATGGCTTGACACCGTTGGCTGCCGGATGAT
>CAWVVE010000080.1:0-7364 GCA_963933075.1 uncultured Verrucomicrobiaceae bacterium
GAGGAGGATGATGAGGATGATGAGGATGATGAGGATGATGAGGATGATGAGGATGAGATTCGCTTGAGACCCAATGAGGATCACCACCACCTTGAGGTTGAGGAGGAAATTGAGCATCTGGAGTCGGATGATGGACGCCCCAAGTTAAAGAGGGGAAATTAGTCTATTTCTGACGTTTGTGCCTTGCCATGGGAGCACTCCCACACCTGCTTCTCTTTGATATTGACGGCACCCTGCTCAATACGGAAGGCGCAGGAATGCTCGCGTTTTCATCGGCCTTCGAACATCTTTATCCTGAGCAGGTTGCATCTTGTGGAGGTGTCCCGGATATTGATTTTGCGGGGAGTACGGATTCCGGGATCGTGATGGGAATCTTTGAGCAGTTGGGAATCGAGGACAGCAGTGCAGAGCGTAAGTGTTTCTATGCGACCTATCTGGATTTCCTGCGGCTGAACCTGGGGGAACCCGGGGCCAGAGGATCATTGCTGGACGGGGTTGCCGAATTGCTTGGGAAACTACAGGAGGATTATCACGATGACAGGGTATTGCCCGGGTTGCTGACCGGCAATATTGCCGCGGGAGCAACAATGAAGACCGACTATTATGGGATCAGCGGATATTTCCGTTTTGGTTCGTATGGCGATGACCATCATGACCGCGATCAACTCGGTCCGGTTGCCGTGCAACGGGCATCCGGTTTTTTAGGCCGGGATCTTTCTGCTGCACCGGTTACCGTGATTGGTGACACGGTGAAAGACATCCGCTGTGCGCGTGCGTTTGGGGCGCGGGTGGTGGCGGTTGCCTCTGGCAGCATATCGGCAGGAGAGTTGGCCGGGCATGATCCTGATGTCCTGCTGGAGACACTCAGTGATGTCACCGAAGTTCTTGCCCTGCTCGGCATTGCCTGATGTTCCGTCCTCAGCCTGCGTCTTTTTGCAGGTCCTGGGTTTCCGTGCTTGGCGCTTGGTTGTGCCAGGGGTTGATGAATGCCAGGAAGGTGATGATCATGACCATACTGAAGATTGCAAGGTTCACCCCGAAGATCGCAATTCCAAGATGGAACGTCACCCCCAGAAAGAGCCCGGCCTTGCGGGTTTTTGGAATCCACAGCAGGATGGGTATGGCAAGTTCCACCATCAGTGTCAGGTAGGTCAGGATGTCCAGCAGCCCCTGCCAGTTGATTACCCATGCCCCAGGGAAGCGACTGTGATGGGATAGCATAAAATAGGTCATGAAATCGCCGGTTTGCCAGTAGTAGTCACCAACTTTCTGTATAACGGTCTGCCAATAAATGACGAAAACCTGCAGCTGGATTAATACCAATCCGTAACGCGGGACGATTTGCGGGTCAGGGGGGGTGCCTTTGCGCAGCAACAGGTGTTGCGGCCGCCATTTCTCTCCCAGTGGGCTGAAGAGCAGGATAAACGCGAGATTGAGAAGGATAAAATCCCAGCCGGCTGCCGAAACCGGTGCACGTTGCATTATTGAGAGCAGGAACCAGAAGAGGATACCGAGCATTGGGCGGGCGAGTTTTCCCGAGGCCAGCAACAGTGTAGCAACAGCAGCCGCGATAAACACAATCGTGACCGGCACCGGGCTGTTGACCACGGCAAATATCGATAGATGGAGACCGGCTCCGGAGCTGGTTGCAACCACCGGGTCAATAATACCATCGACGCAGAGTAGCGTTACCCGGTACGGCCAAAGGTGGACGATATTGATAAGCATCACCGTGGCGAAGGCAATGCGCAGCAGCGCATATCGACGATCGTCAACTTTCTTGAGCCAGATCGACCTGTAAATTTCAACCAGCGCCATCGTTTTTTACCGGGAAGGGGCCAAAGACACTCCGCTGCTCTACCGTTGGCTTTCCGCCTTTGCGGATGCGTTCCAGGAGGTGGGAGATTTCCTGGGGGGTATTTTGAGGGTGGGTGGTTTCGACATTGAGGTGAACACTGAACTCAACAAGCTGGGGATTCTTGTTTTCCAGGGCTTGGGCCAGGGCCTTTATATAGGGTTCCCGGTAGTTTTCGCCCCCCGGCGTGAAGAGGCGCTCAAAGGTATAGTAGTATCGAATGTGCTCGCGCGGATAAAGTGTCTTCAAGCCCGGGAGCCCGGGCCCGAATTCGTGTTCTTTGCCGCCCGAGTCCATTGCGATCACCCGGACATGGAGGCGGTAAAACCTGGGGATCGAGTGGAACATACTCCAGTTTTGCTCCAGCCCGGTGGTTTGGCGCAGTGCTGTCAGCCAGGTGGATGTCGGACGGTTGCCGGGAGCAAGACCGGCCAGAATGTTCGCTGCGCACAGGCTTGCAAAGGCAACGATCAATATCGCGCAGAGAGTTTTCATGGATTCAGGCCGACAGTATAGACGGAAACAGGCCTGCAGGCGAAGCCCGGGATAAGGAAATCACCGGAGCCCATAAAGCCGGGGTTCGGTAAAGGGTGCATGATGGGTTTCATTGCAAAGACCTCCCCGATCTGTTCACCGCTATCCGCTTGGGGGCTGTGGTCTTTTTCAGTGGTCGAGCCATTCGGTAAAAGACTGTTCGCCGAGTATTTTTCCTGCCAGTTCCCGGTAACCTTCTGTCAGTGGGTGACTGGCATCGGCGTAGGATTTGGAGGGCAGCGTGGCGGCGATCCAGTAGCGGACATTGTTTTTACTGAGCCATCTTCCCACGCCATTCTCCAGTTTGAGGAAGCGGCCCCGATTGGCTACAGTCAATTTGTGCTGGTTGAGGGGGCCCACAATCACGTAGACATCGTTGCCGCGGGACTGCAAACGGCTGACAAGTCGTTGAAAGGCATGCCATTGCAATGAGTTTTCCAATGCCACCCAGTCCAGGTTCTGCGGGCTTCCGGCCCATGACTGGTGCCTTGGGCTGTCTGTGCCGCGTTCGGGATCATTGACCGGTTCCCCGGGAATGGACATCCGGATTTGTGCCAGGGGATTGGCGTAGCTATTGGGATATGAATCGGGGTTGTCTTCAGCCTGGGCAACGCTCCATTGCGGGATGGATTGTTGCCCGAAATGAGCCTCCTGCAGGTGGTTGATCCAGGTGAGGAAAGGCATGCGGTTTCCGATTTCCCGGGTGATACGGGTCTCGATCCTTGCATGGTAGCTGGGAATGCGAACAGAAAACTGGGGGATGAGTTGGGGATGATTGAAGACCTGCTCCTTGGGCGATTGAAGGTCCCGCTCAGGGCTGCTCAACCACAACAGGTTGCAATGCAGCAAGACCTTGCGGTTGCGGATGCTACTGCCGTGATGCTCGATGAGCCCCTCCAGCGCTAATGGATACAGTCCATTGACACCGGCATTGGCGAAGGAGTGGTCGGCTTGCTCTGAAAGAAAATGGGATAGCGTGCCATCCCGCGAAACGTATTCTCCCCAGACCACCGAGTCGCCCACGATGGGGATGGTTTCTGTGGCCATTTGCCGCACATGATGATCGTAAACCCAGTAGTCGTTACTCAGCAGGTAGGGAACCCGATAGTCGGGGAAGCTGGGTTTCGGTTTTTCCGAGTGCCTCCAGAGTATTGGCGTGGCAATCACAATGACAACAAAGATAACAAGTGCCACCAGCCATTCCCGCAGGCTGAGCAGGATGTTATTGGAGTTGGAACCGGTGCAGGGATCGTTGTTCATGCTTTCGGTTAAAACTGGAAATAGATGAATGCCCCGCCGCCCGAGGAGCAAAGGCAGATGTAAAGCAACATGCTGACCACCAGCCCCACGCGTACCCAGGAGGGTTGCAGCAGTGATTGCCACCGTGACTCATGCAGGAACTGGCAGGTCCAGGCGGCAGCCACAAGGCCAAGCATGAGGAGTGGTATTTGCGGGTCTGTCCAGGCGGAACTGAAGATACGGCTGATGATCAACCCGGCATCGCTCATGGATTCGGCTCGGAAAAAGATCCAGGCAAAACAGACAAAGAGAAAAACCCCCACCTGCTTCACGAAGCGTGGCAGATGCTCCCGAAACCATTCGGAGCGTTCCAGTTGGCGTGTTGCCACAAGTCCCAGTCCGTGGAGTGTGCCCCACACGAGAAACGTCCAGGCTGCTCCATGCCACAACCCGGAGATGATGAAGGCGACCAGTAGGTTCACATACATCCGTTTTACCCCTTTACGATTGCCACCAAGCGGGATGTAAACGTAGTCGCGGAACCAGGTGGATAAGCTGATGTGCCAGCGTGACCAGAAATCACCCAGGCTGACGGCAAGGTAGGGGTTGTTGAAATTGAGCATCAGCCGGAAACCCATCATCCGTGCCACGCCGCGCGCCATGTCGGTGTATCCGCTGAAGTCAAAATAGATCTGCCAGGCGAAGGCAAAGGTGGCCAGCGTCAATGCCGCTCCACCAAAATTTCCCGGGTCGTTGTAAACGCGCTCCACGTAAAGGGCGAGGTAATTGGCCAGTGCCAGTTTCTTGAAGAGTCCAACCACAAAAAACGATAGCCCATGGGCAAGATCCTCCCCCGTAACCTTCGGAGCCTTGAGGAATTGCGGCAGCAAGTTCCTGGCGCGTTCAATCGGCCCGGCAACGAGCTGCGGGAAAAACGAAACAAAGGCGGCAAAACGAAAAAAGCTTTTTTCCCGCTCAATTTCGCCCCGGTAAAAGTCGATGGTGTAGCTCATCGACTGGAAGGTGTAGAAAGAGATACCCACCGGCAGCAGGTATTCCAGCCCGAAGGGCATCAGGTCTGCCGGTGGCGGCAGGTGCATTCCCAGAAAGCCATTGAGGTTATCGATAAAGAAGCCGGCATACTTGAAAAAGAACAGCAGGCTCAGGTTGTTGATGATGCTGATCCACAACCACAGTTGTCTCCGGGCGCCCGGCCGGTCCATGATGCGCACCGCCAGAAAATCCAGTGCCGTGGAATAGATGATAAGTCCCAGGTAATACGGGTTCCACCAGCCGTAGAACACGTAGGAGGAGAGCAGCAGCCAGTGCAGCCAAAGGGGTGTTTTGCGCAGCGCAAAGAACCCGCCAAGGACGATCAGGAAGAAACAGAGGAACGTCCAGGTATGGAACAGCATTGCGGGTTAGCGTGCTGCCGGGCCTTGGGCCTGCAGAAGTTTTAGTTCCCCAGGCGTAATGGTTCGCACGCAGCGAAAACCGCAGTAATCGGTGAAGAAACAGGCGTCAGTGTCCCCGGTTTTTTCCCCGCGCCGAAAGGTGACCCGGCACATCGCCTCCGAGGCACGCCAGGAACCGCCCCGGATGACGCGCTTGGGATCCAAACCCTTCACCGCCGGGCCGCCAGGGTTGGCCTTCGGGCTGCCGCTGTAGTAGTCCGCCCTGTAAACATCCTCACACCATTCGGAGACATTGCCGTAGAGGTCGTGCAGCCCCCAGGCATTGGACCGGCGCGTCCCGACACGGTGGGTGCGCTTACCGCTATTACCGGCAAACCAGGCGTATTGCCTGAGTTGACTAACCTTCCCGAAACTGTAATCGCTTTTGCTGCCGGCGCGCGCAGCATACTCCCACTCCGCCTCGGTGGGTAATCGATAACCGTTGGCTCCCGGAATCCGGGGCAAGCCGGGCTTGGTCTCATCGTAACAGGGCTGAAGCTCTTCCATCAGCGAGCGTTCGTTGCAGTAAAGCCGCGCGCCACGCCAGCGGACCTGTTCCACGGGTTTGCGGGGATCATCCTGCCAGTGGGAGGGATTGGGCAGCTCGGCCTGGGCATACAGCGCGTGGGTCACCTCAAACTTGTCCATCAGGAAACCGGCCAGCTGCACCGTGTGCGCCGGCGCCTCATCCGGATCGCCCTTGGCGGTGCCCATGGTAAAGTCTCCCGGGCCAATATAGATCATGGCAATACCTGATTTTGTTGTCACCTCTATCACCTCGTTTTTTGGCGAACCGCCACTTTCCCCTGCCGGTTTTTGACCGCAGGCGGAGAGCCAAAGGGGGGGAAGGAGAACAAGGAAAGTGAACTTCACGAGGTAGAGGTTCTATTTGCTGAGCCGAACCCAGTCGGATTCCTTGTTACTTCGCCCGTCGCTGGAAAGCCGGGAAAAATCTGCCGCCGCTCCGGCCTTTAGCAGATCGACCTCTTTCTTGCCACTGGTTGACACGGCGTAGATATCCCATTTCCCGGCAAAGACCCCCACCATCTCACAGGCGGCCTGATAGGTGCCGGGCTTGGACAAATCACCCTTGCTCTTGGGTCCTCGGCTGAAGGAAACAAATTTTCCACCCGGCGACCAGTCCACGTGATAGATCTTGTTCACCTTGTCACGGATGATCACGGAGCGTTTACCCACCTTCGGGTGAACGGAGTCCAAATCAATTTCAGCCACCTCAATGGTATGATCACCGGAACCCCAGGCAATGTGATTGCCCGCCGGGCTCAGGCACGGGCGGCAGCCACTGATGCCCAGGTTGATGACCTTGTTTCCATCCGCCTCAATGAGCAGAATGGCATGCTTGAAGCCCATCCCGGCATGGACTGTGGACGCGATCCATTTGCCGTTGGCAGAGCAGGTGGGGTTATAAAGGTGATGCAGCTTGGCGCTGTTCGGGTGCGGTGTTGATTTGCCACTCTTCACGTCGTAATACATCAGGCCCTTGGTAAAATAATCGGCGACGTTCCATTTCTTGTATTCCTGTGGCAGCCAGAGAAGCCGGTTGTTGTCCGCGGTCCAGCATGGTTGGCGCGCATAGTCAGCGATTTTCTTGCGGCCGGTGCCATCACTCTTCATGATCCAGAGACTGCGCACCGTGTCCCGTCCATTGCCCTTATCGACCAGGAAACAAATCCTTTTACCATCAGGTGAGACTTGCGGGTAAAGCTCGTTTACCCCGGGCGTATTGGTCAGGTTCCGCTCACCGGATCCATCGGCATTGCGGGTAAAGAGATCCCAGTTGTTATGGTGATAGCTCTCGTGAACGATCCGGTGGGGACTGGCCTTGAGCTGTTCGTCCAGGCTTTTCTGGCCGGCGACCGCAGCAGAGGGCAGCAGTAATATTGCCGCACACAGGGGAAAGGAAATTTGGGTTCTCATATTGGCTTGGTTTACAATGAGATTAACCTTTTTTCAGGTGGTCTTCCAAGTAGATAAATGCTTGCCCGCTTTCGGTGCTGGACGTTTCATTTCCGGCCAAATTCAGGATGGGCTACGATGGCGTGGATGGCGGCGCGAAGGGAGTAGTCCTGTTTTTGAGTCGCCTGAAAAACAGCATCGATATACGGGCGATCGGCACGCGTGACGTCGCGACCGTGTGCGTAGCTGATGAGCTTTCCAATGATGCCCTTGAGGATGCGTTCCTTGTCAGCAATGAGGGCGGCCTTGAGCGTGGGTAGATCGCGCACCTCACGGCCGTTGGGAAGTTTCATGGTGGCGTCAAT
>CAWVVE010000081.1:0-7362 GCA_963933075.1 uncultured Verrucomicrobiaceae bacterium
CGTTGCTTTTCTTCCACCTGCAGAACCGTCAACGCTTGTAGGCTATAACAAGTGCAGGTATCCTCTGA
Source organism: uncultured Verrucomicrobiaceae bacterium (assembly GCA_963933075.1). GTDB lineage: Bacteria > Verrucomicrobiota > Verrucomicrobiia > Verrucomicrobiales > DEV007 > CACIUL01. The sequence continues at coordinate 69 of CAWVVE010000081.1, forward strand.
AAAAATGCCGCCACAAAACCTGGGACGCACATGGGTCGAGATTGACTCCGCGGCACTGACTGGCAACGTCAGCATCAGCCGGGATGCATCCGGAGGCGCGGCGGTAATGGCAGTCATCAAGGCCGATGCCTACGGTCACGGTATCGCTGGTGTCTCCAGGGAACTCTGCTCCATGGTTGATGCCTTCGGGGTGGCAACCCTGTCCGAGGCACTAACCGTCCGCGATACCGTGGGTAAAGGCCCCATGATAATGATCCTTGGCGCATTGTTGGCCGATGAGAGGGAATCGGCAATACTCTCCGGCCTGCACGTCACTGTCTCAAGTCTTGGTGAAGCACGCGCATACAGTGATCTGGCCAGCACAATGGATGCCACTGTATCGATCCATCTGGTGGCAGATACCGGTATGGGCAGACTGGGGTTCCTGGAAAATGAATTCGCCGCCGCCGCCCCTCAAATATCGGTAATGCCGGGCATTGTCATTGAGGGATTTGCCACGCACTTTCCCTCAGCAGATGAAAACCCTGCATTCACAGAACATCAAATCGCGCGATTCCTGCAGATCTGCGCTCAAGCCGGTGTCACTGCTCCATGGATCCATCTCGCCAATAGTGCCGGTATACTCGGCTTCGGGAATGCAGGGGGAAACATGGTAAGACCAGGCCTGATGCTCTACGGGATCTCACCTGTGGCGGAAAACAAATACGCCGATAAACTGAAACCTGCGCTTGAATGGAAGTCACGTATTACCCAGGTGCGCAACCTGCCCGCAGGGGCAGGGATCAGCTACGGGCAGACATTTGTAACGACCCGGGCAACAAGAATTGCCACCTTGGCCGTCGGCTACGGAGATGGGTATCCCCGCAGCCTTACCGGTGCAGCGGCAGAGGTTATCATTGCCGGCCGGCGCTGTCCGCTCCTCGGCAGGGTAACCATGGACATGATGATGGCGGATGTCAGTCATCTTGAAACCGCTCCTTCACCCGGAGACACTGCCACCTTGATTGGGGGGGACAATGAAACCCCGATAACTGCAACAGAACTTGCGCAAAAGGCCGGTTTAATTCCATGGGAAATTCTTACCGGAATCTCACCCAGGGTGAAACGTGTCTTGAACGCAGAAAAGCACTGAAGTCGTTGCCAGGGAAAATTCTTGGGGATTGGTCACGATGCACATGCTTCCCGGGGCTTGTTATTGCATTCCTTGTAAGCAACGTTGTCCGGCCTTCAATGGCATCAGCATGAAATTCCTTAACGCCACCGCCTTCTTTGCCGCTCTGTCCCTGCAACCACTCGCCCATGGAGCAGACACGGAGTTTAGTCCAGATCAGGTCATGGGGCTGCAGCTTTGGCTGATGGCTGATGGCTGATGGCTGACAAAGGAGTTCAAACACAAAAAGATCTAGCTGGAAATTCGCGGGGAGTAATCTCATGGAGTGATCATTCAGGACAAGAAAACCATTTGGTTGGTATTTCCCGTGAACCTTACATCCTGCCCTCTTTTGTCCCCGCCGTAGGTTCCATTGATCACAAACCAGCCATAGAATTCAGGGGCATGGGAGGGTCGAATTTCAAAGGGGCCCAGGCACTCATTGGCAAGATATACCTGCTTGCCAACAAAAACTGGATCGCCGCATTCAACCTTCCCTGGCTGATGCAAAAACCTGAATAAGCATCAGGATTGATGCGCAACCGGGAGGGCATCAATCAGAGCTCCACTTCCAGCTTCTCTTCTTTCTGGTTGGCTTTGAGGTCTTTAAATGACTTGAGTGTTTTACCTTCACCCACCTTGACCGTATACAGGCCTTGCGCAAAAACCTTTGGCCTGAATGAGGTGCCGTTGATCCTCAGCGTATAGAGGACTTCGCCGCTTTCCTGGTGAATAACCTGCACGACCTGGTCGGGTTTGTTGATCTGCAATGAAGGCAAATAGGCGACGGCCTTCCGACCGTAGTTGTCGAGTTGATTGAAGGTAAATGGCCAGCCCGGGTATGGCTTGGCATCCTTGGCAGACACGTCAACATTACGAGGCCAACAAATAAAGGTCACATCGCGTGTCTTCTTGTTGATGCGTGTAACACCAAACCCTGCCGCCCGGGTAGTAAGCCTGTCCCCCCCCCTTTCCGGTGAAGGATTGGCAACCGCAATCGCCGTGACCTTGTTGTGGAACCCGTCCAGGTGATCACCGAGGATCGGGTCCTGGCCAGGTCGACGGTTCCTGCCCGGCTCCAGGGGTTTCCACCATCGCAGGTAAAGATTGGCAATAGATGGGACGCAGAAGGAATAAATCGAATCACGCCAACCATCGATTCCATGGTGGAATACAGTAGCCAGGTGCTGGTCACCGGCAAAATGAAACGCATAGGCCTTCCGAAGCGTCGACAAGGCTTTGTTGCGGCCGGTTTGAGGCCAACCGTTGGAATCAAGGTCAGCATGAAGCCGGCCACCGACCTTGCCATGAATGTGTGCCCCCCCGCAGAATATAGTCTGGGAAAGAGCGACTTTCATGTCAGCGCCCGTCCAATCCTGCCCCCACTGATCAAGAAACTTGAGTTGTCTTTCCCCAAGCAAGCGGGCCTGGGGGACATCGACCGATTTGGGATCGTAATCGGGATTGCGAATATGATCGGGCCTTGGCCCCTGTTTTGGGATCATTCCGGCTGGTCCTGTTTTAAATTTGCGATCCTCAATGATGGCAAAGCTGATGCGCCCCCAATTAAGGTGCGTATAGTAAGTGCCGATCCCCCTGTTGATCGGTGTTGGGTCATACGGATCGGGAAGGTGACTGGTCTGGGCCCGCTCAACTTCCCTGACGTATTCAACCGGCATGATGTAACCGCCGTCCGAAGCCCCGGGAAGGGATGATTTCCTGCCGTTGTGTCCCCAAAGGTTCGGTTGACCAACATCATGGTCATCCGGAATGGTGACTGTTGGGTAGTTCTTTATCACTTCACCAAAATCACGGCCAAACTTCAACCAAGCTGCGTAATGACGGCGATGGTCATAGACCTGGTCTCCTGAAAAAAACAGGAGATCCGGTTTGATGCTTTTAATGTTCTTGACCAGGTCATCCTTGGGGATATCGCCCCCATGGCTGGGATTAATGGAGTTGCCGGTAAAGCCGACAATGACAAACTCAGTCTTGTCTACCGGGTTTTGTTGCACAACACCCTCGTAGATTGCTTCTTTGCCGTGCCTGACCCTGTATGGGACTCTTTGCCCATCATCCCAGTTGGCCACCCTGAAGGGCGCAGTCCAGCCGGCTTCTATAATGTTTGCCTGGGCAACAGGTTGCCAGTTTCCGTTACGCTTAACTTCAAGGTGCGCTTTACGGGATTCACCTTCTTTCAGTGGATAAAACTGGGCGGTAAGCTTCAGGATTCCATCATGAACAGTGTAGAGGGCAAAGCAGATGACCTTGTCACGGGTAACCTCGGGTATGGCAAGCAGGTTGACCCTTTTTTTCTTCTGCGCGAATGCATGGGGGGTCGCCGAAGCCAGGAAAATCGCGGCAAATATGAACAGGAGGATTTTTCTCATATGTTTATTAATTCAGGTAAATACTTGTATTCAGCACGGTGACCATACTCTTCCAGGCAATTTAATTCATTCTTGAAATTACCGGGGGCATTTTCCCTGTCCCGGGATCCCCCCAGGTTCCTTCATTGCCTGTCAAGCATCCTGTGCAAGCGCTCAAATTCATCTTCCAGGGGTTCCCTGTCAACTTCGGGTGGTGGTTCCTCTTTAAGCTTGGCCATTACGGCCTGCTTTTTTTCTTCGCTCGGCCAGTTCCAGCGATGAGCCGCGTGCACCATGTCCGTGACCCTCAGCAATTCCATTCCTGCGCGCTTGCCGAAATGCTGATCCTTATAAGTGGCATTAACCTTGCCATACTCATGCGCAATCTCCAGCAGGTGTTCCATCCCATTACCGCCTAACTCACGCTTCAGGACAACCCGGTAATCACGTTGTGCTGCTAATTCCTTACGCAGTTGCGGCAACTTTAACATCGCAGCCAGTGCATTATCAATACCCTCGCGCTGTGATCCTTCCAGTAGCGCGTAAAATGGAGCACTTCGTAATTTTTGCAGGAATAGCAGCTTGTCCATCTCCGCGCTGATCCCAAGCGCATGCGCCAGCCCCTTCTCACTCCACCGCACCGCCGCTTCCCTTACCAGCGAGGGTTCCGGTCGCCCTGCCTCAATGGCCCACCATTGAGAAAAATGCTCTGACTTGCGGAATTTTATGCCCATCGGAATGCCATGTCGCATCCCAAGGTATTCATCATAAGTCACCCTTCCTCCCAGCTGACTGAAGTGTGAAATAGCGACAATGCTGTAGAAGTAGTTAATATCCTGCTGCCCGGTCCCTATAAACAAAGGCATCCCCATGGTGATCGCCCTTGTGCGACGTTTATCAGGTTTCTTCTTTCCGGCTCCCAATATGTAGACACCGGAGAAATCCTTTGAATACCTCTCGGCAAATTCACTGGCAAACCACCCTCCCTTGCTGAAACCACCGACATAAGAACGGCGTGGAATGATATTTACCTTCTCTGCAAGTGCCTTCCTTACCGCACGAAGAAAAAGAATCTCCGTCGCAAGGTAATCCTCCCCGGTTGGCTTCTTTCTCAGGGTTGCGTATTCCATCCCGACGAGGACAAAATCCTTCCCGCCGGTGTAGGCGCGCGGTATCGCCACATTAGGATCGGCACCTGTGCCGTGATAATGGAAAACCACCGGCCAGGCCTTTGTGGCATCATAATTTACCGGCAGGTAAACAACCAGTGGCTTGAGCACCTGTTTAAAGAGGAAGTCTGCCTCTTTGCCGGGAAAAAACTCCTCTTCAGCACGGCTTGATTCCGCAGGCCATATCAATCCACCCAATAAAATAACCACCGAGAGGATTTTCATTGTGGCAATCATCCCACAGTTCCAATAAGGATTCCAGCATTCCTCATAGCAACCCGACATCTTGCAGAAATGTATTTCTTCGGGTATTGCTCAGACTGGGATTACCGTTTCTCTAGTCAATCATTGCCAGCAACAACAGCACTATACAGATAGCCACTGCAAGGACTTATCCAAGAGCTAATCCCGTCCGCCCTTGACACACGACCAGGTAAAACGCATCCCTTAACAAACGTGTTCCAAATAATCTTCAACGAGATCAGTGCGGCTGAAATATCCGGACTCTCAACAATAGACCAGCTTGAACTGCTCAATCAGTTCAAGGTGCGCCACGAGGACCTTGAAAACATCCATGGAAAAGACGGCCGGTTCGGCACCATTGAGAGAAAGGGCAAGAAACTCCATCGCTACCGTTCCAAGGATTACCGGATTTACTTTGAGGTAAACAACAATAACGTGGTCGTCCATCGCGTCCTCAATCGCAATACCTTCCAGGACTTTCTTTTCCGCTCCAAGCTTCCGGTTAACGAGGACGAGGCTCTTGGTGAATCAAAGCACTTCTGGAACCTGATCAAGGAAGGTAAGGAAGCCCAGCGGATCTAATCACCTCATTAACAACCGATTTCATTCATGCCCCTCAACGATCTTTTCAAGGATGAGGCCGAGCGGTTGTCTCTCTTTCCCATTGCAAGAAAGAAGATATTCCTCGCCCATGCCGCAATCACGGCACTGCCAAGGTGTGCCGCAGATGCCATGGCGGAATACGCCTACGCAAGTTGCGATGATCATCAGGAATTCGAGGGTTTCCTCACGACGATGAAGGAAACCCGCCACCTGGCTGGAAAACTCATAGGTGCCAAATCCTCGGAAATCGCCCTGCTTGGCCCAACTTCACTGGGGTTAAGCCTTTTCGCCAACGGGATCAACTGGAACCCCGGTGACGAGGTTATCTGCTATCTCGATGACTACCCCGCCAATGTTTATCCCTGGCTTGACCTGCAACGCAAAGGAGTAACAGTTCGCTTCCTGGAACCTTCAGCGCCAGGTGCGATTACGCCGCAACTCGTAGCCTCGGCAATCACCGACAAGACCCGACTCGTCGCACTGGCCAGTTGTCATTTCCTCACAGGTTACCGTATTGACATTGACGCCATCGGTAAGCTGCTCGGCGAACGCGGCATTTTATTTTCCCTGGATGCAATTCAAACCTGCGGAGCGTTCCCCACATCTGTGGAACACGTTGATTTCCTTAGTGCTGATGCCCATAAATGGCTTCTCGGACCCATGGCAATCGGCATTGTTTACGTGAAAGAGAAAAATCTTGATCTTTTACGCCCCTCGCTGCTGGGTGCCTGGAACGTACAATCACCGGACTTTATCACCCAGCGAGAGATCAACTTCCACCCGACGGCCAGGCGTTACGAGCCCGGTGTGCTCAATGCCTCGGGCATTGTCGGCTTCAAGTCCGTCCTGGAATTACTGGATAATGTTGGTATTGAAACCATCGCTCATCGGCTACAGGAGCTCAAAGGCCGCCTCATTGAGGGCCTGGATGCGCTTAATTGTAAAATCCTCGGGCCAAGGAACGGCTTGGAAAGCTCCTCGATCACCACGTTCACCCCTCCAGCAGGAAATGCGGCGAGAATCTTCAGCCATTTGGCCGAATCAGGAGTCATCGCCTCGTGCCGGAAAGATCGATCTGGCAATGAATTCCTGCGATTTAGTCCCCATTTCTACAACTCCGAGGAAGAGATCACCCGCGCACTGGAAATTCTCTCGGCCGGAATACTCAGCAGTACTTGACTCTACAGGGGGAACCGCGAAAATTAAGCACCTAAAGGATAACACCAAACCAGATTCCATGGCAGTAACACGACGCAATCACACACCGGATACAGACGAAAATCCCGACCCCGGGCTGGACATCTCCAAGATCAAGGATTGCATCAAGCTCATGGATGAACATGAACTCACCGGGTTCGAGCTGGAGCAACAAGGATTCAAGGTTAAACTGGAGAGAGGCGGTGTTGTTGCGCATGCCCCGGCGGACAATCCACCGGAACCAGCCACCGAGGCAATCATTGCCGAGGAAACTGAGGAAATCACATCACCAATGGTTGGCACCTTCTACAAGGCATCTTCACCGGATTCTGATCCCTTTGTGAAAGTCGGGGATGCAGTTGATGAAGACACCACAGTTTGCATCATTGAAGCAATGAAAGTAATGAACGAGATTAAGGCGGAAAAGAGCGGGGTCATCCAGCGCATACTCATTGATGATGCATCCTCCGTGCAATTCGGCCAGGGCCTGTTCATTATTGCCTAATTTCCCAGGCACCAGATACCCACTGCATGTTCAAAAAGGTCCTTGTTGCCAACCGTGG